>DASXIP010000807.1:0-3555 GCA_036497875.1 Caldimonas sp. | reverse complement strand
GTCCGCCGCCGGCGATCGCCTCGCGCAGCGCAGCGATCTCGTGCCACAGTGTCGACGCCGGATCGAGCTGCAGCGCTCGCGCACCCTCGTCTGTCTCGGCCAGGGAAATCTCGGCGCGGGCTCGTTCTCCAGCGGCGAGCTCGAGCCGGCCACGGCCGCAAAGCAACGCCACGAGCCCGACTGGTCGTGGAACCTGCTTCTGCCGTGGGAGCAGGCAGGCTCGCCCAGTGCTCGGTGTGTTCGACGGCGGCTTTACGCTCGAGGCTGCCGAGGCGGTCATCGATCTCTCATCGTGGCCCTGCGCGCCCGCGATCCTCGACGCCGTCCAGGTACTCGTCGACAAGAGCCTGTTGCGGACCTGGGTGCCGGTCGAGCAGAGGCGCCATGACTACGCAGCAGAGAAGCTGGCAGCGGCTGGCGCGAGCGGCGAGCGCACCGGCAGTGCTGTCGACCAGATCGGTGAAGAGAAGCGCGTGGCCGGCCATGCGATCGCCTCCGCGACCTCGGGATCGCGCCGAGAGTATGTTCCCGCGCGGCGCCTCGCGACTGCGGTCCGCGTTCGCGAGGTCCTCGTCGGTCGGAAACGACGCGCTACGCGACGCGCGACGCGATCAGCACCGCGTTCGTGCCGCCGAATGCGAACGAGCTCGACATCGCGTGACTGAGCGCCGGCGCCGGACGCGCCTCGCCGAGCACGAGATCGATGGCGAACGCGGGATCGATCACCGTCGTCCCCGCGGTCGGCGGCAACCGCGCGCCGGCGAGCGCGCAGGCGGCGGCGAGCAGCTCGACGGCGCCGCCGGCGCCGAGCAGATGGCCATGGATCGCCTTGGTCGACGTCACCGCGACGCCGCGCACGCCGAACACCGCGGCGATCGAAGCGGCCTCGGCGGCGTCGCCGGTGAGCGTCGCGGTGCAGTGGGCGTTGAGATGGCCGATGTCGGCGGCAGCAAGACCGGCGTCGGCGAGCGCAGCCCGCATGGCCCGCGCCTGCCCGGCGGCGTCGGGGTTGGTGATGTGGACGCCGTCGCAGTTGGTCGCGTAGCCGGTGAGTTGCCACATCGGCGTCGCGCCGCGCGCGCGTGCGTGCTCGGCCGACTCGATGATGAAGGCGGCGGCCGCCTCGCCGAGCGCGAAGCCGGCGCGGTCGGCGGCGAACGGCCGGCAGGCGCGCGCCGCCGTCGCGGCGGACGCGTCCGCCGCCAGCGGCGCGAGCACGCGCATCGCCTGCCAACCCGCGACCACGCCTGGCGTCAGGAGCGACTCGCTGCCGCCGGCGATCGCGACGTCGATCCAGCCGGCGCGGATCGCCCGCATCGCCTCGCCGATCGCCACCGCAGACGACGCACATGCGCAGGCGTAGGCGAGGGCAGCGCCGCGGGCGCCGAAGCGCAGCGCGAGCTCGGCGGTCGGCGCGTTCGGCATCGTCGTGACGACGCTGGTCGGCCGCATTCGCCGGCGATCGGCATAGACCGTTCGACAGGTCGCCTCGAAGGTCGACGCGCCGGCCATGCCGCTGCCCCAGAAGACGCCGAGCCGCTCGCCGTCGATACCGCTCGCGGCGAGGCCGGCCTGGGCCGCCGCCTCCTCAGCGGCGACGAGCGCCATCGCCGTCGCGCGATCGAGCGGCAGGCGCGACGGCGCGACGACGCTCGCGGCATCGAAGTTCGCCGCCGCGATTGGCACTGGCGGCACCTCGAGACCCGGCAGCTCGATGACATGGGAGCGGATCGCGGAGCGCCCGACGAACAGGCTCTCCTCGAACGCTCGCAGGCCGATGCCGATTGGGCTGACGACGCCGCTGCCGCTGACCGCGATCGGCGGCGCGGCACCGCGGCTAGCGGCTGACGACATCGCCGGGTGCCTTCGCCGCGACCGCCTCGTCGAGCAGTGTCGCGAGCTGCTCGAGGGTGACGCCGGCCTGGCGCGGGTCGAGTCGCTCTTCAGGAATACGGACGTCGAAGCGATCCTCCACCGCGAACACGAATTCCATCAGTGCGAGGGAGTCGAGTCCAAGCTGATCGAGCCCTGCCAGCGGCCGGACGACCGCGGCGTCGACGTGGAAGTTCTCGACCAGGACGGAGGTGAGGGCGGCGAACGTCGACGGCTGCATGCGGGCGGAGAGGAGGTGAGGCGCAGTTTATGTCCGGCTCCGCGGCAGTGCCGGCGGCGGGGCAGAATCGGACGCCGTCGCCGACCGCGGCTTGACACGTGGCCCAGACCTCGCTCGAACTCGGTTTCGCCGAATCCGCCGCGCCGCTCGCCGAGCGCCTGCGGCCGAAGACCATTCAAGATGTGATCGGCCAGCGCCATCTGCTCGGGCCGGGCAAGCCGTTGCGGGTCGCGTTCGAATCCGGCCGGCTGCACTCGATGATCCTGTGGGGGCCGCCCGGCGTCGGCAAGACGACGCTCGCCAGGCTGATGGCCGACGCCTTTGCGGCCCAGTTCATCGCCATGTCGGCGGTGCTTGGCGGCGTCAAGGACATTCGCGAGGCGGTCGAGCGGGCGCAGGCGGCGCGAACGACGGGTCGCGCGACCGTCGTCTTCGTCGACGAGGTGCACCGCTTCAACAAGAGCCAGCAGGACGCGTTCCTGCCGCACGTCGAATCGGGCCTCTTCACCTTCATCGGCGCGACGACGGAAAACCCCTCGTTCGAGGTCATCTCGGCGCTGCTCTCACGCGCCACCGTGCACGTCCTGAAGCCGCTCGACGACGACGACCTGCGCACGCTCCTCGATCGTGCCCAGGCGCTGCTCGCGGCGCCGCCGCTCACCGAGGCGGCGCGCGATCGCCTGATCGGCTATGCCGACGGCGACGCCCGTCGCCTCCTCAACGCCTACGAGAACCTGGTCGCGACCGTGCGCAGCCAGCGCGGCGCAGGGCAGGGGCCCGCCGGCGCAGAGGCGCCGATCGACGAGGCCATGCTCGAGCACGCGCTCGGCGAGCAGCTGCGCCGTTACGACAAGGGCGGCGAGCAGTTCTACGACACCATCTCGGCCCTGCACAAAGCGGTGCGCGGCAGCGACCCGGACGCGTCGCTCTACTGGTTCGTGCGCATGATCGACGGCGGCGTCGATCCGCGCTACGCGGCGCGCCGTCTGGTGCGGATGGCGAGCGAGGACATCGGCCTTGCCGATCCGCGGGCGCTCCGCCTCGCGCTCGACGCCGCCGAGACCTACGAGCGGCTCGGCTCGCCCGAGGGCGAGCTCGCCCTCGCCGAGGCCGTCGTCTATCTCGCGATGGCGCCGAAGAGCAACGCCGTCTACAGCGCCTACAACGCCGCCCGTGCGTTCATCAAGGGCGACCGGACGCGGCCGGTGCCGCTGCGCCTGCGCAACGCACCGACCGCGCTGATGAAGGGGCTCGACTACGGCAAGGGCTACCGCTACGCCCACGACGAAGAGGGCGCGTTCGCAGCCGGCGAGCGCTACTGGCCCGACGACATGGAGGCGCAGGCGTTCTACCGGCCGGCGCCGCGCGGCCTCGAGATCTCGATCGGCGAGCGGCTCGCCGAGCTGCGCAGGCTGAACGAGGCGGCGGGCAAGGGCTAGCGG
>DASXIP010000806.1:0-3608 GCA_036497875.1 Caldimonas sp. | reverse complement strand
GACGCTGTATAGGTTTGCGGTGCCGGTGCCGTTCGCCGAAACCCAGAAAGGACTGGTCGGCGAATATGACAGACCCCAGGCATTGACCAGATTCGGGTCGGTGATCTGCGCCGCGTGGACGGTGGGATCGTCGCTCACCAGATTGGTGGTGCCGAACGGTCCTGCCGCAGCGGGCAGCGCGAGGATCGCGAGCACCGTGCACGCCGACAGGCGTATTGCGCGAGCGGATTTCATGTCAAGCCCTCCTGAGCGATGCAAAGTGGCGGGATGTCGGTTGGCGGTCCGTTAATGCGGCGTCTGCCTCCGTCGGTTCACCGACCTGCCTGTCGACCCGGGGAGCGAAAATTGCCGGCGACCCGTGACGAATCGGGCGACAGTTCCGGCGTAGCCTTGCGAGCGGAAATGAACCTTTTTCGCGTCGAGCGGCATTTACCGCCGACTCGGCTGGCAATGCTTCGCAGTTTTCCGACCAGGACCCAGGAGGTCCCCGCTCTCAAGCGCAGCAGCGACGCGTCCGACGTGGCGCTGGTCGAGCGCGTCGCTGCGGGCGACGTGCGCGCCTTCGAAAAGCTTTATCGGTCCTACCACCACCGCCTGATGCGGTTTCTCGGCCTCATGACATCACGCCGGACGATCGTCGAGGAAGCAATGAACGACGCCATGCTGGTCGTCTGGAAACGCTCACACACCTACAACCGCCAGAGCAAGGTCTCGACGTGGATCTTCGCGATCGCCTATCGCACGGCGTTGAAACTGCTGCGCGCACAGGATGAGCCGGTCGATCCGCCGGCCGACGAGCTCTCGTCGGAGGACCCAGGGCCCGAGCAACAGCTCAGCGCCAGCCAGACCCGCTCGGAGTTGCTGCGCGGCCTTGACGGCCTGTCGCCCGAGCAGCGCGGAGCGTTGGTGTTCGCCTACTTCCACGACCTCTCGTACGGCGAGATCGCGAACATCATGAATTGCCCCGTCGACACGGTGAAGACACGGGTCTTCCATGGCCGCCGCCGTCTTCGTGCCCTGCTCGGCGACGGCGCGCGGGAAGCACGATGATGGCGCGCGTCCTGTCGCTCGACAGCGAGGAGCACCAACACACGCAGGAGCTGCTGCCCTGGTTCCTCAACGAGACCCTCGACGCCGACGAGGCGGCTGGCGTTGCCGCGCATCTCGAGCACTGCGTCCGCTGCCAGGCGGATGCCGCTGCCCAGGCGGCCCTGCGCGCGATTGCGGTCGACGCGGTCGACGAAGGGCACTCGGATTCGGTCGACCGCGACTGGGCTGCGCTGCACGCCCGGCTCGAAACGCAGCATGAGCAAGCGCGACGCTCCCTTGGCGCGCGCCCATGGTGGCGCCAGGGCTTGCATCTGGCGGTCGGCATCCAGGCCGCGGTCATCCTGGTGCTGGCCGTCGTCGTGGTCGGCGTCTCGTTGCCGAGCCGCGAGCCGTTTCGCGCGCTTGGCGCGAGCGCAAGCGGCGCGGAGGTGAACGCGCTGATCGTCTTTCGTCCCGACGCGAGCGAGAAGGACATGCGCGAGGCGCTGCGCAGTGCCGGCGCGCACATCGTCGGCGGCCCGACCGCCAGCGACGCTTATCTGCTCCATCTGAGCGATCCGCGAGCGCACACACTCGCCGGCCTGCGCGCGCATTCCGCGGTCGCGCGGGCGGAATCGCTGCAGGGCGGGCCGCCGCGATGAAGGCATTCGCCCTCGCTGTCGTCATCGCCTTGTCTGCCGCCACAGGCGCTGCCGCCGAGCCCGGCGCCGCAGCGTCCAGCGACACCGGGCAGCAGGTCCTGGTGCTGTTGAAGATGCCGGCCCCGCACTACCGTCCAGAGGGCAACTACTCTTCGGGCTACTCGGACGCCGCAGGCAGGGCGATCCGGCGGCGAACCGCGGCGGCGCTGGCGCGCGGCAACGACCTCGCCAACGTCGCCAGCTGGCCGTTGCCGATCCTCGGTCTCGACTGCTATGTGATGGACGTACCCGCGCCGCGCCGCGCCGACGATGTCGCGGTCGAGCTGGCGCGCGATCCGCGCGTCGAGTGGGCGCAGCCGATGAACACCTTCCGCGCGCTCGGCCATGACGACCCGCTGTTTGCCATGCAGCCCGCCGCTCGCCGCTGGCACCTCGACGAACTGCACGCGGCGGCGACCGGCCGCGACGTGCGGGTCGCAGTCGTCGACAGTAGCGTCGAGGCCACGCACCCCGACCTCGTCGGGCAGATCGCGGTACGCGCGAACCTGCTCGGCGAGCGGCGTGAACAGGCGGAAGCGCACGGCACCGCAGTCGCCGGGATCATCGCCGCCCGCGCCGACAACCACGTCGGCATCGTCGGCGTCGCGCCGCAGGCACGCCTGCTCGCCCTGCGCGCCTGCTGGCAGGCATCGGCGGACGACACGCTGTGCACGTCGCTCAGCCTTGCGATCGCGCTGCACACCGCGATCGACCAAGGGGCGCAGGTCATCAATCTCAGTCTCGGCGGCCCGGCCGATCGATTGATCGGTCAACTCGTGAGGACGGCGCTCGAGCGCGGCATCGATGTCGTCGCAGCGGCCGACCGCAAGGCGGCGCAGGGTGGATTCCCGGCCGACGTCTCCGGCGTCGTCGCGGTCGTCGACGACGACGCCGGCGCCGTCCCGACGGGGATGGTCGGCGCGCCGGGGACCGACGTTCCAACGACCCTGCCCGGCGCACGCTGGGGTGTCGTCTCCGGTGCGTCGTATGCTGCGGCGCATGTCAGCGGGCTGCTCGCGGTGATGCGCGATGCCCGCGCGAAATCAGGAGTCGGGCTCGGAGGCATCGGTGCGGATCTCGTCCTGCTGGCCGATCGACGCATCGACGCGTGTGCGAGCCTGCGACGCGCGGGAGCGGCGTGTCTGTGCGACTGCAGCGGGCCGGCCGAGATGGCGGTGTCGACGACGCAGCACTGAGGTGCGTCAGCGGCGCCCCCTCGGGGCATGGCGCCGAGGCACGATCGCCGCGCTCGCGCTGTTCGCCGCCGCGGCGTGCCGTGCCCAGGTCGGCGCAACGATCGGAGCCGACACCGACTACCGCTATCGCGGCGTCTCGCTGAGCGATTCGCGGCCGAGTGCGCACGTTGCGGTCACCTACGACGATCCCGGGCGCTGGTACGCAGGCGCTTCGGCGATCAGCGCCACGGTCGGGACGACCAACGACCGCGACGTGCGCTTGCTCGGCTACGCAGGTTGGACGACGCCGATCGATGCCGGCCGGCATCTCGAATTCGGCGTCGACGCCTCTCATTTCGCAGGAGCGTCCGGCTATGACTTCGTCGAGGGCTACGCCGGCCTGCTCGGCGAGCGCTGGAGCACCCGCCTCTATTTCGCGCCGGACTACTACGGACAGCACGTCCGAATCGTGTACTCAGAGCTCGACGCCCACGTCGCGATCAAGGAGACGGGCCGGCTCTTCGTTCATGTCGGCGCATTGCTGCCCGTGGCTGGTGCCCACGGCGAGGCCGACAAGGTGCGCGGCGACATCACCCTGGGCGCCGGGACGGCGCTCGGCGACTGGGATCTGCACCTCGCCTGGGTCGGCGCGACGCGCGGCGGTCCGTACCCGGCCGTGTTTACCGGGCGAAGCTCCGCCGTC
>DASXIP010000805.1:0-2277 GCA_036497875.1 Caldimonas sp. | reverse complement strand
GCGTGCACGCTCGCCGTCGTCGCCGGGATGCGGCAGCGTCGGCGGGGCACCGTGATCAACGTCGCCTCGTTCGCCGGCTGGGTCCTCGGCTATCTGACCGGGCCGGCGTACACGGCAAGCAAGGCCGCCATGATCGCGCTCAGCCACTCGTTCAACATCGAGGAGTGCGTCAACGGTCTGCGCGCGACGGCGCTCTGCCCGGGCGAGGTCGCGACGCCGATCCTGAAGAACCGCCCGGTCGAGCCGAGCGCCGAGGAGAAGGCACGCATGCTGCAGGAGGACGACCTCGGCCGGACGATCCGCTTCATCGCCGAGATGCCGCCGCACGCGTGCATCAACGAGCTCGTCATCACGCCGGTCTGGAACCGGCTCTACATCGGTGGCGACGACCTGAAGCGGAAGTGAACGCCGGCCGCGTACCACGCGACGAGACGACGACGACAAGGAGACGACGACCATGGCTGCGATGTCACTGAAGCGGCGAGACGCGATCGTCCTCGGCGCCGCTGCTCTGCTTGCCGCCGCGCGCGCGCGGGCCGAGGCGCCGGAGTGGGCACGCGGGCAGACGATCAAGCTCGTCGTTCCGTTCACGCCGGGCAGCGGCACCGACATCGTCGCCCGGCTGCTCGGCGAAGCGCTCGCCCCCGCGCTCGGCGCGACGGTCGTGGTCGACAACCGCGCCGGCGCCGGCGGCACGATTGGCGCCGCGCTCGTCGCCAAGGCAGCAGCCGACGGCACGACGCTGCTCGTCCATTCGGCGGGCCACCTCGTCAACCCGGCGCTCTATCCGAACCTGCCGTACGACACGCTCAAGGACTTCGCCGGCATCACGCCGCTCGCCAGCCTGCCCAACGTGCTCGTCACGGCGCCGGGCCGCTTCAAGGACCTGCGCGATCTGGTCGAGCAGGCGAAGGCAAAGCCCGGCGCATTCAACTACGGCTCGGCAGGCAATGGCTCGGCGACGCACATGAACGCCGAGGTGTTCCGCTTCGCCGCCGGGATCGAGGCGCAGCACGTGCCGTTCAAGGGAACGCCGGAGGCACTGAGCGAGACGATGGCCGGCCGCATCGACTGGTTCTTCGCGCCGATGGTGTCGACGCTGTCGCTCGTCAACAGCGGCAAGCTGAAGGCGCTCGCCGTCGGCACCGCGAAGCGCTCGGACGTGCTGCCGCAGGTGCCGACGACGGTCGAGGCCGGCGTTCCCGGCTCCGAGTACCTGTTCTGGGTCGGCCTGTTCGCGCCAGCGAAGACACCGCGGCCGATCGTCGAGCGGCTGTACGACGAGGTCGCGCACATCATGACCTCGGCGGAGACGAAAGAGCGCCTCGACAAGCTCGGCGCCGAGCCGTTCGTGATGGCGCCGGCGGCGTTTGACCGCTTCCTCGCCGACGAGACGGCGAAGGCGCAGCAGATCGTCCGCGCCGCGGGCATCAAGGTCAACTGAAGACGAAGGCAAAGCGATGGCAGCAACGTCGGCAAGCGAAGTGCGCGCGGTCCGGCCCGCGACCGAAGTCCTGACACGGCAGCGGCTGCCGACCTTCGTCGGCATCTCGGGCGCAACGGTCGGCGCGCAGGGCCTCTCGATGCACGTGGTCGCGATCCCGCCGGGCGGCCGCGCCGAGCCGCATTCGCACCGCGGCTACGAGACCGCGATCTACGTCCTCGAAGGCCGGGTCGAGACGCGCTACGGCGACGGCTTGCGCTCGTCGGTGGTCAGCGAGGCAGGCGACTTCCTGTTCATTCCGCCCGGCGTCCCGCACGAGGCGATCAACCTGAGCGCGAGCGAGCCGGCGCGCGCGATCGTCTCGCGCAACGATCCTGCCGAGCAGGACAACGTCGTTCCCTACGATCCCGAGCGCTGACCGCGGCGGCGCGACGGCGCGAGCCGTCGCCGCTCAGAACGTCGGCTGGGTCTCGAGCAGCGCGTCGTATAGCTTCGCGAAGGCAGCGTCCGGCTTGCCGTCGGCACCGGCGACCTTCACGCGCAAGGCCTCGGGCAGCATCGCGAGCGCCGTCTCGGCGTCGCTCTTCTGCGCTGCCGCCGCGGCCACGGCCAGGGCGCTGCGCAGGGCGAGGTCGAGCGGCGCGTCGGTCGGCGCGACCGGCTGCGCGGCTTTCCTGATCGTGTCGGCGACGGGCTGCGGAAAGCCGATCGTGTCGACCCAGAGCGCGCCGACCGTCGGATGGTCGATGCCGAACGATTCGGCCTCGATCTTGGCGAGCTCGGCGCCGCGTACCGACGTGTAGCCAGCAAACATGAACTGGGCGATGTCCGGG
>DASXIP010000804.1:0-9617 GCA_036497875.1 Caldimonas sp. | reverse complement strand
ACGAACACCGGGCGCAGGCGCAGGCGGTGGCCCATGATCATCGGGCTCAGGAAGTTCGCCTCGACGCCGTGCAGGACGAGAAACGCCGCCGGCGGACCGAGCATCGCCCAGCCGGTGCCGAAAGTGACGCTGCCGGCGAGCAGCAGCAGCAGCGTGATGAGAAGCGGCCCGAGATAGGGGATGAAGGCGAGCACCGCCGCCGTCGTTCCCCAGAGCACCGGGTTGGGTAGGCCGACCAGCCAGAGCGCGAGGCCGGTGGCGACGCCGAGCGCCAGGTTGACCAGGCTCATCGTGGCGATGAAGAGGCCGATGTCGCGCTGCGCCTGGCGGACGCCGGCGAGGATCAGGGCCCGGGTGCGCGGCCGACGCACGGCCGCGACGGTGCGCGCGACCAGCCACTGCTCGGAGGCGAGCAGGAAATACAGCAGGATGACGGTCGCCGACGCCGATAGCGCGAACGAGATCGTCTCGCCGATTGCCAGCCGCGTGAAGATCCAGCCTTCGCTCGCGAGCCGCTCACCAAGCAGGTCGGGCGCCGCCACGGTCGCCGGCGCGCGGATGAGCGGCGCCGGCGTCGCGTACGGGAACAGGGCGTCACGCCAGCCCTGCAACGCCTCGACGAGCTCGTGGACGATCTGCGGCGCCCGCGACCACCATGCAGCGGCCGGCGCGGCGACGAGCATCAGGATCAGCACTGCGGTGCCGAGGACGGCAACGATGACGGCACCGGCGCCGATGTACTCGTGGATGCCGGCGCGCCGCAGCGCCCGCACCGGCGCCGACAGCACAAAGGTGAAGACGATCGCGATCGTCACCGGCAAGAGGAGCGGCCGCGCGTGCTCGAGTAGGAGGACGATGGCGACGAACAGAAGGCCCCGCCCAAGCCAGGTCGTGGCGATGCGTCGCGACGCGGGATCGATCGGAGGCGGTGCCAAGGTTCGGCGGATCATGGCACGGCGGCGACGGCCGGCGGGGCCTCCATCGCACGGGGGAATCGCGAATCGCTAGAGTCGATGCGACCATGGCGACGAGAATGCCGAGCCCAGCATCCGCGGCCAAGGTCGTGCCGCCGCCGACGCCGATCGAGCCGATGCTCGCCAAGGCGGTCGACGCCCTGCCGCCGGCCGGCGGTTTTCTCTTCGAGCCGAAGTGGGACGGCTTTCGCGCGATCGTCTTTCGCCCCGCGCGCGGCGAGATCGCGATCCAGAGCCGCGACCTGCGGCCGCTCGATCACTACTTCCCCGAGCTCGACGAAGCGCTCGTCGCCGGGCTGCCGGACGGCGTCATCGTCGACGGCGAGATCGTCATCGTCGGCGCGACCGGCCTCGACTTCGACGCGCTCCAGCAGCGGCTGCATCCGGCGGCGTCGCGCGTCGCCAGGCTCGCGGCGGAGACACCGGCGTCGTTCGTCGCCTTCGACCTGCTGGCCGAAGGCGGCAGGAGCCTCGTCGAGCGGCCGCAGGAGGAGCGCCGCGCCGCGCTTGAAAGGCTTCTCGCCGACGCCCGGCCGCCGCTCTTCGTGACGCCGGCGACGCGCGACGGCGATGTAGCAGCGGCGTGGTTGCGCGAGTTCGAGGGCGCCGGCCTCGACGGCGTCGTCGCCAAGCCGCTCGACGCGCCGTATCAGCCGGGCAAGCGAACGATGCTGAAGATCAAGCACGCGCGAACGGCCGATTGCGTGGTCGCGGGGTTTCGCTGGCACAAGAGCACCGAGGCCGGCGGTGCGGAGGCGATTGGCTCGCTGCTGCTCGGGCTCTACGACGATGCCGGTGTCCTCCACCACGTCGGCGTGACGTCGTCGTTCACGATGGAAGCGCGCCGCCGGCTCGTCGCGGAGCTCGCGCCGTGGCGAAAGAACGCCCTCGCCGGCCATCCATGGCGCCACTGGGCCGGCAAGGACGCGGACGCGACTCCCGGGACGACGCCGCAACGGCTGCCGGGCGCGGCGAGCCGCTGGAGCGTCGGCAAGGATCTCGCTTGGCAGCCGCTTCGCCCCGAGCGCGTCTGCGAGGTCCGATACGACCATCTTCAGGGCGACCGCTTCCGCCACGCGACGACCTTCGTCCGCTGGCGGCCGGACAAGCCGGCCGAGGCATGTCGCTACGACCAGCTCGAGACCGTCGCGCCCTACGCGCTGAAGAAGGTCTTCACCGGCTAGCCGGCCGCAGGAACGGTCGCCGGCGCGCGCGGCGTTGGCGGCGCTTCGCCGCTCTCGGCGCGCAACCGCGCGAAGAGGCCGTACCAATCGATCCGCCGGGTCGCGACCATGAGCGCCGCGAGCACGCCGAACAGCATGATCGAGCCGAGCAGCAGCGCGGTCTGCTCGAGCTGCAGCAGCGCATAGAGAGCGCCATAGAGCACGGCGATCGCCGCGCCGAACGCGGCGCCGGCGCGGCTGCCGCGCAGGACGAAGGCGCCATAGAAGGTCAGCAGGCCGGTGCAGGCGGCAGCGGCGGCGAGGTACGCGATCGCGAACGGGACGTGCTCCGAGAGGCTGACGAGCAGCAGGAAGAAGATCGCGAGCGCGGAGCCGACGAGCAGGTACTGGATCGGATGGACGCGCAGCCGCCGCAGTACCTCGATCGCAGCGACGCCGACGAACGTCAGGGTGATGAAGAGGAGGCCGTACTTGGTTGCCCGGTCGCTCAGCACGTAGGGGCTGACCGGATCCATGAACGAAACGCCGAAGGTCTCGATGCAGGGCGGGCGACGACCGTCGTCGTGGCCGGCGACTGCATCGACCGCGTTGTCGTCGAGGTTGCACGCCGACGCGCCCCATGCGGCCGATTGCGGCGCCGTCGTCGCAAGCGCGTTGAGCTGCCAGCGCGCCGTGAAGCCGGTCTCGCCGACCTGGCGGTCGAGCGGCAGGAAACGGCCGGCGAACGATGGATGCGGCCAGTCGGACGCGAGCACGACCTGAGTGTTGTCGGCGACGGGAGCGAACGCCAGCTCGCCGGTGCCGACGAGCTCGACCCCGATCTCGGCGCTGAGCGGACGACGGACTCCGGCGAACGACTCGGCGACATCGGCATGGAAGCCGCGCGGGTGCGCGCCGTGCTGCGTCCCCGGCAGGACGGGAACGACGGCGCCGTCGATCTGCATCGCGGCGCTGCGCACGCCGCGCGAGTCGCCGAGCGCGACGAACATGATCGGCGCGTCGCAATGCAGCCGCGAGCCGGTGTGCCGCGCCTCGGGAACGAGGGTCGAGCCGTCGTTCCAGCCCGCGCGCAGGCGCGCCTTCAGGACGTAGCCGTTGACCTTGAAGATGCCGCGATAGCGAGGCTCGATGGCGACGTCGCCCTTCACCTCGAGCGTCGTCGGCGTCGCGATCAGCTTGTAGTCGTGCCGCTCGACGACGGTCTTCTTGTCCTTGCCTTCGCCCTGCGTCGCGTCCCAGGTCTCGCTGCAGTCGCGCGAGACGATCGGTCCGACCAGGGTCTGCGCCGACGCCAGGCTCGCGGCAACGCTGCGCTCGGCCTCGCGCAGGCGCCCTTCGCGCTCGGCGACGATGCCGCTCACCGACTGCAGGGCGAGCAGAAGGGCGACGAGGACGGCCCCGAGGGCGATCGTCTTGCCGACGAGGGGGAAACGGCGGGTTGCCATGGCTGTGCCTTTTTCGACGGGTTGCGCCGCCGTGTGCGACGTCGCCGCGAGGATCGACCGCCGACTTGAAGACAATACGAAGGCGACGCGGCAAGACGGCCGGGCCGGTGAAGGGAAGGTGAAACGGAAGCGGGCCGCAGATGCCCGCAGGTGCCAATCGATGGAATTGGCGCGCCGCCCGCCCGCTCATCGGCGCGCCCCGATCGCCCGTCCCCCGTACGCTTTCCGCCTGCCCACCCTTTCCTTGCCTTCGCCATGACTCTGCTCGGCATTCAACTGCGCGTACCCACCTTCAACGAAGTCACCGCGGCCGCCGTCATGGCGGTCGGACTCTGGGTCGCCGTCATTGGCCTGGCAAAGGTGAGCGGCCATGCACTGCAGGCGAGGGACGCCGGCGCCCTGCTCGTCGTCTGCATCTGGGGCTGCATCGGCGCCCGCCTTGGCGTCGGCATCGGCAAGGGCGGCCGCCACCTCGCCGCCCACGTCGGGGTCAGCGTCGTGCTGCTCGTGCTCTACCAGGGCGCGCTCGTCCTCGCAAGCTGATCGACTCCGGCGCCGAGCGGCTCCCTGGGGCCCGCCCGCTGTAGGAAGGCGCTGACGCTGTCTAAGGGTGCTTGCTCATGGGAGCGCCGTTCGTGCGCGAATAGCCTACGATCGCTTGCCAGCACCGCTTCGGCGCGGCTCTGGGAAGTCAGCGCGGCCGGCACATGCCACTTCCGGTATGGGCAGGCCGTCCTCAACGGCTTGAACAGGGGAAGAGCATGAACTTCATCATTTGGCTCGTGGTCGGTGGCCTGATCGGCTGGGTCGCCAGCATGATCATGAAGACCGACGCGCAGCAGGGCATCATCCTGAACGTCGTCGTTGGCGTCGTCGGCGCCCTGCTGGGCGGCTGGCTGCTGGCCCCGATCTTCGGCACCGGCACCATCAACCAGAACGACTTCAGCCTCGCAGGACTGGGCGTCTCGCTCCTCGGCGCGATCATCCTGCTCGCGATCGTCAACCTGGTACGCCGCGGCACCCCGCGCTGAAGGCTCGACCGGCGGCGAGGCGCGCGCCCGGCCGCCGATGCTTCGCCCCCGTTCGGCGTGACAATGTCCCCGGCGTCGCCAGGCGCGCGGCGGGAAGGCGGCCATGCCGAACTCGATCTGGGTCCTGAACGGGCCGAACCTCAATCTGCTCGGGACGCGCGAGCCGGCGATCTATGGCGCTGCGACGCTCGCCGACGTCGAGCAGGCGTGCCGGGCGGCGGCGCGGCCGCACGGCCTCGAGATCGACTTTCGCCAGAGCAACCATGAAGGCGAGCTGATCGACTGGCTGCACGCCGCCGGAGCGGCAGCGCCCGGCTCGGTCGCCGGAATCGTCCTCAACGCCGGCGCCTACACCCACACGTCAGTGGCGTTGCATGACGCAATCAAGGCCATCTTTCCGCCCGTGATCGAGGTGCACCTTTCCAATGTGCACGCGCGCGAGCCGTTCCGCCACCACTCATACCTGTCGCCGGCGTGCGCCGGCATCGTTGTCGGCTTCGGCATCGCCGGCTACGCGATGGCGATCGACGGCTTGGCGCGCGCCGCCGCGGCGCGGCCGGCGGACGCGAAGCGGTGATCGAGAAGGAAGTCGCCTCGCTCGCCGAGGCAGTCGCCGACGTGCGCGACGGCGCGACGGTGATGATCGGCGGCTTCGGCACTGCAGGGCTGCCGAACGAGCTCGTCGGCGCGCTCCTCGCGCAAGGCGCGAAGGACCTGACGATCATCAACAACAACGCTGGCAACGGCGACACTGGCCTGGCGGCGCTGCTCGCGGCGCGCCGCGTCCGCAGGATCGTCTGCTCGTTCCCGCGCCAAGTCGACAGCCACCACTTCGACCGCCTCTATCGCGCCGGCGAGATCGAGCTCGAGCTGGTGCCTCAGGGCAACCTCGCCGAGCGGATCCGCGCCGCCGGCGCCGGCATCGGCGGCTTCTTCACGCCGACCGGCTACGGCACCGAGCTCGCCAAGGGCAAGGAAACGCGCGAGATCGACGGCCGCATGTACGTCCTGGAGTCGCCGCTGCACGGCGACTATGCGTTCATCAAGGCCGAGCGCGGCGACCGCTGGGGCAACCTCACCTACCGCATGACCGCGCGCAACTTCGGCCCGGTGATGGCGATGGCGGCGAAGACGACGATCGCCACCGTGCACGAGGTCGTCCCGCTCGGCAGCCTCGACCCGGAATGCGTCGTCACGCCGGGGATCTTCGTGCAGCGCATCGTCCGCATCGACCGCGTCGCGACGAACGCCGGCGGCTTTCGCCAGCAGGCATGAGGACCACGCGATGAGCGA
Organism: Caldimonas sp.; assembly: GCA_036497875.1. Lineage (GTDB taxonomy): Bacteria > Pseudomonadota > Gammaproteobacteria > Burkholderiales > Burkholderiaceae_C > Schlegelella_A. The sequence goes on along the minus strand of DASXIP010000804.1, from coordinate 3,690 downwards.
ACGCCGATGGAGTCGCGCCGAGATGGCCGCGCGCGTCGCCCGCGACATTCCTGACGGCGCGGTCGTCAACCTCGGCATCGGCCTGCCGACGATGGTCGCCAACCACCTGCCCGCGGGACGCGAAGTCGTCCTGCACAGCGAGAACGGCGTCATCGGCATGGGGCCGGCGCCGCGCGAAGGCGACGAGGACTTCGACCTCATCAATGCCGGCAAGCAGCCGGTGACGCTATTGCCGGGCGGCTCGTTCTTCCACCACGCCGACAGCTTCGCGATGATGCGCGGCGGCCATCTCGACGTCTGCGTCCTCGGCGCGTTCCAGGTTTCCGCGCGCGGCGATCTTGCCAACTGGCACACCGGCGCGGCCGACGCGATTCCCGCGGTCGGCGGCGCCATGGACCTCGCCATCGGCGCCAAGAAGACCTACGTGATGATGGAGCACACGACCAAAAGCGGCGAGGCGAAGATCGTCGAGCGCTGCGGCTATCCGCTGACGGGAATCGGCTGCGTGACGCGGATCTACACCGATCTCGCAGTACTCGACGTCGGCCCGAACGGGCTCGTTCTCGTCGACATGGTCGACGGCATGCCCTTCGACACACTGCAGGCCAAGACCGGTGCGCCGATCGCGCGCGCCGCAGGAGCAAGACCATGAACGTCACCGAAGCCTTCATCTGCGATGCCATTCGCACGCCGATCGGCCGCTACGCGGGCGCGCTCGCGACGGTGCGCGCCGACGACCTCGGCGCGATTCCAATCGCCGCGCTGATGGCGAGAAACGCCAAGGTCGACTGGGCGGCAGTGACCGACGTCGTCTACGGCTGTGCCAACCAGGCCGGCGAGGACAACCGCAACGTCGCCCGCATGTCGGCGCTGCTCGCCGGGCTGCCGCAGACGGTGCCCGGCGCGACGATCAACCGCCTGTGCGGATCGAGCATGGACGCGGTCGGCACCGCAGCGCGCGCGATCAAGTCGGGCGAGGCCGAGCTGATGATCGCCGGCGGCGTCGAGAGCATGAGCCGGGCGCCGTTCGTGATGCCGAAGGCCGAGACGGCGTACGCGCGCGCGAACGCCGTTTACGACACCACGATCGGCTGGCGCTTCGTCAACAAGCTGATGAAGGAGAAGTACGGCGTCGACTCGATGCCCGAGACGGCGGAGAACGTCGCGACTGAATTTCACATCGAGCGCGTGGCGCAGGACCGGATGGCGCTCGCGTCGCAGCAAAAAGCGGTCGCAGCGCAGAAGGCCGGCTTCTTCGACAACGAGATCGTGCCGGTGACGATCGCGCAGAAGAAGGGCGAGGCGATCGTCGTCGCCAAGGACGAGCATCCGCGCGACACCAGCCTCGAAGCGCTCGCCAAGTTGAAGGGCGTCGTCAAGCCCGATGGCACGGTGACCGCTGGCAACGCGTCGGGAGTCAACGACGGCGCCTGCGCGCTCCTGCTGGCGAGCGAGCGCGCCGCGGCGCGCCACGGCCTCGTGCCGCGGGCGCGCGTCGTCGGCATGGCAACCGCAGGCGTCGCGCCGCGCATCATGGGAATCGGCCCGGCGCCGGCGACGAGGAAGGTGCTCGAGCTCACAGGCCTCGCGCTCGGCCAGATGGATGTGATCGAACTCAACGAGGCGTTCGCTGCGCAGGGCCTCGCCGTGCTGCGCGACCTCGGCCTCGCCGACGATGACGCGCGCGTCAATCCGAACGGCGGCGCGATCGCGCTCGGCCACCCGCTCGGCGCGAGCGGCGCGCGCCTCGTCACGACTGCGGTCAATCAGCTGCACAAGAGCGGCGGCAGGTACGCGCTCTGCACGATGTGCATCGGCGTCGGCCAAGGCATCGCCGTCATCGTCGAGCGCGTCTGATCGGCGCGACCGTCCGCTGGCTCGATCGGCTCATCGGCCGCGCCGTCGGGGCTCGACCGGGTCAGCGGATCGAACCGGTCGAGGCCGATCCGATCGAACGCGCGTTCGATCGCAGCGGCTACGTCCGCGAGACCGCCGTCCGCGAACTCGGCAGGCATCCCCGACCCGAGGCGATCCGCGTCCTCCTGATGCGTGCCAACGATTGGGTACCCGAAGTGCGCGTCGCCGCCGCCGCTGCCTTGACGGCGCACCTGCGCGACGACTTCGTTCCCGCGTGGGCGATGGCGCTCGCCGCGCTGACTGCGCTGCGCAACGCCGGGCGCGTCGACCGGGCGCCGCTGCTTGCGCCGATCGACGCCTTCCTGACCGCGCCGCGACGCCTCGAGCGGCTCGCGCAGGCGACGCACGATGCGCCGGTCGAGTTGCGGCGGATCGTCGGCGCGCTGCGCCGCTCGGCGGCAACGGAGCCTGCCGCGCTCGCCAGACTGCTCGCCACGGATGCCGCAGCGGCCGACATCGTCGGCGCCCTCGCCGCGACGCGCGCCGCGAACGATCTCGCCGAGCCGACGTTGCGCGACCAGGTCTGGCGCGCCGCCGGGCAAAGCCCGCACGCCGCGGTCCGCCGCGCCGCCGTCGCCGATGCGCTTCGCCGGGCCGGCGACGATCGGCAGGCACGCGCCCCGCTGATCGATCGCTTCGCGTTCGACCCGAGCGGCGCGGTGCGAGCGCAGGTCCGCGCCGCTGCCGACGATGCGGAACGCACCGCGATCGGCGCCGCGTCGCGTCGGCTGCTCGACGCCCCTTGGCCGGCGCCACCGGCGGCGGACGACCGCAGGCGCGCGATCGCGCTGCACACTGTGATCGCCCTCGGCGAGGACGATGCCGACGAGCGCTCTCTGGCATCGCTCGCTGCGCCAGGCGCGTCGCTGCGCGCCACGGCGTTTGCCGGTTCCTGGCCGCGCGCCGACCCCGGCGCACGCGAGCGGTTGCTGCTCGCCGCGTTCACCGACGACGCCCCGCGCGTGCAGCGCTGGGCGGAACGGGCGGTCCTGCGCGAGGGCCTGGTGCCATCCTGGCGCGATCTGCTGACGATCGTCGTGCGATCGCCTTCGCCGCTCCGGCTCGCCGCGGTCCGGCGCGCGCTTGGCCGCGCGTCACCCTGGTGGCGCCTCGGGTTCGAACTCTCGTTCGGCGAGGCCGCCGGGAGCTACGATCGGCTGCCGCTCGGCCAATGGTGCAGCGACGTCGACCGCAGCTTCGTTGCTCCTGCCGCCGGTGAGCACACCGAGCTCGCGACCGCCTGGAGGCGGGCATCGCCGCATCTCGACGCGGCGATCGCTGAGGCCGTCAGAACGCGCCTCGTCCGGTTCGGCGTGATCGCCGACTGACGCGTCGGGCAAGCTGCGGCATTCTCTGGCGTACCGGGCCGGCGCCGGCCGCCCGACCAAGATCCGGGAGACAGACCATGTCCCACAGCAGCATCCTCGGCGGTGATCGTGCACCCCAGCAGGCCCGCGGCCGCGACGACGAGACGCTCGGCCCGAGCGACACCTCCGACAGCGGCAGCGACATTCAGGGCGCGACGCGGCTGAAGACCGCCACTCCCGAAGGCGACCTCGGCGGGGCGACCCCCGTCGGCATCGACAGCGATACCGATTCGACGGGCACAGGCGAGCGCGCCGAAGCCGTCCCTGAGGGCGCCCGCGACGGCGCCGACATCGGCCCGGATCGGATCGCGCGCTCGAAGGATGCACTCGATTCGGCGGAGTCGATCACCGGCAACGACGACTCGATCGAATCCCTCGCCGACGACACGCCGGACGAGGACCCGGA
>DASXIP010000803.1:0-1805 GCA_036497875.1 Caldimonas sp. | reverse complement strand
GGCTCGCGACACGCGCGCCGGCGCGGTCGCCGAGCTCGGCGCGACCGGTAAGCTCCGCGCAGCGATCAACTTCGGCAATCCGATCCTCGCGTCGCGCGGGCCCGGCGGCGAGCCGGTCGGCGTCTCGGTCGATCTCGCGCGCGAGGCCGCGCGCCGGCTCGGGCTCGACGTCGAGCTGGTCGCGTTCGCATCGGCCGGCAACGTCGTCGAGGCCGTCAAGGCCGAGCGCGTCGACCTCGCGTTCGTCGCCATCGACCCGGTGCGCGCGGCCGACGTGGAATACACGGCGCCGTACGTCATCATCGAAGGTGCCTACCTCGTCCGCAACGACTCGCCGCTCGAGCGCAACGACGAGGTCGACCGCAACGGCATCCGCGTCGCCGTCGGTCGCGGCAGTGCCTACGACCTGTTCCTGACGCGCGAGCTCAAGGCCGCGACGCTGGTGCGTGCGCCGACCTCGCCTGCCGTCACCGACATGTTTCTTGCCGACAGGCTCGACGTCGCCGCCGGCGTCAAGCAACAGATGCAGGCCGACGCGAAGCGTGTCGGCGGCGTGCGCCTGCTGCCGGGCCGTTTCATGGTGATCGAGCAGGCGATGGGCGTGCCCAAGGGCCGGTTTGCCGCCCAGGCCTGGCTGAGCGCCTTCATCGAGGAGATGAAGGCGAGCGGCTTCGTCGCTGCGGCGCTGCGGCGCCACGGGATCGAAGGCGCCGCCGTGGCGCCGCCGCGCGCGCTTCGCTGACGCGCCGGCGCGCCGCTGCCGATCGGCGCCTATTCGACGTCGCCGCCGACGGCGGAGGTGGCGAGCGAATACAGCGCCACGACCGGGTCAGGCGCGCCGCCGTGCTCGGCCAGCCGCGCCGCCGACAGTTCGCTGTCGCCGAGCGCCTCGAGCGCCGGCGCCGCGTAGCCGCAAGCGACGAACACCCAGTCGGCGCTGCGGTCGGCGTTGTTGCGGATCTGCTGCTCGCGGGTAGCGCCGATGGCCGGCGTTTCGTGGCGCAGCAAATGTGCACCGACCAGGCCGGGGTGCGATGGCAGCGTCGCGACGAGCGAGTCGAGGTATGCCTCCAACGCGGCGACGCGATCGGCCGCGGCCGAGAGCCGCGCCGTCCACGCATGTCTGGCGACGACGCCGCCGCGAGAGGCGACGACGTGGCATTGGCTGCGGACCATGTTGCGGTGATGCGGCATCAGGCGCGTCGACCATGGCGTCGGCGCGTTCAGTCGAGCCAGGTAGCCCGCAGAGGCGAGGGTGTGGTGGTCTTCGAGCTCGTAGAGGACGAACATGCCTTCGCCGCCCGCCGCGCTGCTCCACCGGGTGCCGCGGCGAAAGCCCGCAATCGCCAACCGTTCCGGAAAGTGCTCGTGCGCGTGCCAGTCCTCGAAGTCGGCACGCAGTTCGGCGGCGATGTCCCACCACATCGCCAACGCCGCGCGGCCGAGGAGTGCCATCGCGGTCGTCGCGCCTTCAGCGAGGCTCGAGCTCGACCTCGCCCTCGATCTCGACCGGGATGTTGAACGGCAGCCCGGCCAGCCCGACCGCGCTGCGCGCATGCGCCCCGCGCTCGGGCCCGAACACGGCGACGATGAGCTCGGTGAAGCCGTTGATCACGGCCGGCTGGCGATCGAATCCGGGCGTGGAGTTGACCATGCCGAACACGCGCGTCCAGCGCGCGATGCGGTCGAGCTCGCCGAGCTCGCGCTCCAGGCTGCCGAGGATCGCGAGCCCCGTCAGCCGCGCTGCGTGATGCGCCTGTTCCGGCGTGACCTCGGCGCCGACCTTGCCGAGCGGCTCGGCGAGC
>DASXIP010000802.1:0-2732 GCA_036497875.1 Caldimonas sp. | reverse complement strand
GAGCACGGCGACGTCGAACGCAAGTCCGAGCCGGACCTGCGTCAATGCGAGGTAGACCGCGGCGCAGATCACCGTCGGCACGAGCACCGTGATCGACCAGACGATCCACGCGTGATGCTCCTTGCCGGCATCGAAGTTGCGCGTGATGCCGGCGATCCAGCCGGTCAACGCGTCGTGGACAACGTTGCCGCGCGGCAGCGGCTTCACCTGTTCGAGCAAAAGCGCCAGCAGGACCGCGATGAAACTCATCCTCGGCCGATCATAGCGGCCGCCCTCGCGCGCATCGCGCACGCTGCAAGGCACGTCTCAGGCGGCGAGGAAGCGGTAAAGGTTGCGCAGCATCGCCGCAGTCGCACCCCAGATGAAGTAGCGGTGCGGCGCGCCGTTGGCGTCGCTGCCCTGCCAGGGGATCGAGAAGAATTCGCGCGTCGCGCCGGCGACGTCGATCGCATGGCGCTGGTGGTTCGCCGGATCCATCAGCCAGGCGAGCGGCACCTCGAAGACCTCGGCGACTTCGATCGGATCGGGCAGGAGCGCCGCGCCGGGCCGCACGAGGCTCACCACGGGCGTGACGATGAAGCCGGTGCTCGTGGTGTAGGTCGGCAGGCTGCCGAGCACCTCGACCTCGAACGGCTCGAGACCGATCTCCTCGTGCGCCTCGCGCAGTGCGGTCGCAACTGCGTCGGCGTCGCTCGCCTCGGCGCGACCACCGGGAAAGCTGATCTGGCCCGGGTGGTCGTTGAGGTGGTCGGTACGCTGCGTCAGCAGCACCGTCATCGATTCGCGAAGGACGAGCGGAATCAGCACCGACGCCTGCGTCGCTTCGCGCTCGACGATGCGCTTCTCGACCTTGATCTCGGGCTGCCATGCCGGCGGCGCGCCGAAGCGCCGGCGCAGCGCCGCCGGATCAAGGCTGGTTGCTGGGACCGCCGGCAGATGCGTGTCGGCAGCGAGAACGGGCAGGCTCTCGGGATCGAAGGCCGGTCGATTCCTGGGCGGCGCCGGGCCCACCCTGCGCGCGGCCGTCAGGCCAGCTTCTCTTTGATGCGGGCCGACTTGCCCGAGCGTTGACGCAAGTAGTAGAGCTTGGCGCGGCGGACGTCGCCGCGCCGCTTGACCTCGATCGAGGCGATCAGCGGGCTGTAGGTCTGGAACGTGCGCTCGACGCCCTCGCCGCTCGAGACCTTGCGGACGATGAAGCTCGAGTTGAGGCTGCGGTTGCGCTTCGCGATGACGACGCCTTCGAATGCCTGGACGCGCTTGCGCGCGCCTTCGACGACGTTGACGTTGACGATGACGGTGTCGCCTGGCGCGAAAGCGGGAATCGCACGATTGAGGCGGGCGATCTCCTCGCGCTCGAGGGTCTGGATCATGTCCAAGGAGGGCTCCTGTGATCGTGCGCGCGTGCCGAAGGGCGGTTTGGAGGCCGACCGCGGTCGGCTCGTTGTTGTCCGGAGCGGCGAGGCTCCCGGGCGCAGAGGATCGAAAAACCCGAAATTATAGCTTCCGCGGCACCCGGCTGGCCAGGTACGCCTCGTCCTCGACGCCGAGCAGCCCTCCTGCGCGGGCGGCGTCGAGCAGATCCGGGCGGCGCGCGGCGGTCAAGGCAAGCGATTGCCGGCGCCGCCAGGTGTCGATCGCAGCATGGTTGCCGGAAAGCAGCACCTCCGGAACCGCGGCGCCGTCGGCGAGCCGCTCGGGGCGGCTGTAGTGCGGGCAATCGAGCAGGCCGGCGGAGAAGCTGTCCTGCTCGTGCGAGCGGGCGTCGCCGAGGACGCCGGGCTGCAGGCGCGCGAGCGCGTCGAGGAGGACGAGCGCCGGCAACTCGCCGCCGGAGAGGACATAGTCGCCGATGCTGAGCTCGAAGTCGACATGAGCGTCGATGAAGCGCTGGTCGATGCCCTCGTAGCGCGCACAGAGCAGGATCGCTCCGGCGCCGGCAGCGAACCCGGCGACGGCCGCCTGGCGGAGCGCGGTTCCCGCCGGGCTGAAGCTGACCAAGGGCGCCGGGGCGGCCTCGCCGCGCGCTACCCGCACTGCTGCCAGGGCGCGCTCGAGCGGCTCGACGAGCAGCACCATTCCCGGGCCGCCGCCGTACGGCCGGTCGTCGACGCGGGCGTGCGGTGGGTCGCCGAAGTCGCGCAGCGGCCAGAGATGGACGTCGATCCGGCCCGGCTCGAACGCGCGCCGGGTGACGCCGTGCACGAGGTTGGCGGCAAACAGCTCGGGAAAGAGCGTGATGACGTCGATGCGCATGGTTGGCCGGGGCTCAGTAGTCCGCTTGCCAATCGACTGCGATCCGGCGCGCTGCCGGATCGCCGCTGTCGACGTAGACCGAGACGAACGGGATCAGGAGCTCTTTCGCGCCGGACGCCAAGGGCTCGACACGCAGGATGCTCTGGGCGCCGTTGTCGAGCAGGCCGACGACGTTGCCGAGCACGACGCCGGCACGGTTGGCGACCGTCATTCCGGTCAGGTCGGCCCAGTAGAACTCGTCGGCGCCAGGCGCCGGGAACTCCGACCGGGCGACGAAGATGCGCGCGCCGCGCAACGCTTCGGCGGCAGTCCGGTCGGGCACGTCGGGCGAGGTCGCGACATAGCCGTCGCCGCGAGCGTGCACGCTTGCAATCGCCAGCGTCGGCGGCAGCGGCCCGAGAGGACCCCGGAGATCGTCGACGCAACGCAGGTGCCAGCGCGACGCAGCGCGCAATGCCAGCGGCGGATCGGCGTAG
>DASXIP010000801.1:0-3684 GCA_036497875.1 Caldimonas sp. | reverse complement strand
TGGCGGCGCGATCATCTACGGGCGCAGCGACGCGACGATCAACCGCCACGGGATCCGGATGGGAACTGCCGAGCTGTACCGCGCGGTCGAGGCGCTGCCGGAGGTCGTCGACAGCCTCGTCGTCGATCTCGAGATGCTCGGTCGCGAGAGCTACATGCCGCTCTTCGTCGTCTTGCGCGAAGGCCTTGCGCTCGACGACACGCTGACGCGTCGCTTGAAGGACGCGATCAAGACCGCGCTCTCAGCGCGCCACGTGCCGAACGAGATCTTCCAGGTGCGCTCGATCCCGCGCACACTCTCTGGCAAGAAAATGGAGCTGCCGGTCAAGAAGCTCCTCCTCGGCGCCGCGCCCGACGACGTCTTCAAGCTCGACGCCATGGCCAACGCCGACAGCGTCGCCTGGTTCAGCGACTTCGCCCGCCGTCGCGTTACAGCGGCAGTTCGGTGAAGTACCGCCCGCCGTGGAAGATCAGCGGGTGCGCGCCTGCACGGCGCGCGCACGACTCGACCTCGCCGACGAAGATGACGTGGTCGCCTTCCTGGTAGCGGCTGCGGTTGAAGCACTCGAAGACCGCAGCGGCGCCGTCGAGGAGCGGGATTCCGCCTGTCCCCGACCGGAACGCGACGCCCTCGAAGCGATCGACGTCCTTGCTCGCGAAGCGCACCGCGAGGTCGTGCTGATCGGCGGCGAGGATGTTGATCGCATAGTGCGAGCCGCGCGCGAACGACGGCATCGAGCCGGCCTGGCGCGACAGGCTCCAGAGGATCAGCGGTGGCTCGATCGAGACCGAGTTGAACGAGTTCGCGGTCAGGCCGACCGGGGCGCCATCGGCGTCGCGCGCGGTGATGATCGTCACGCCGGTCGCGAACATCGCCAGCGCGGCGCGGAAGTCGTCGCCGCCGAACGTCGGGGGTGCGGCGCGCACGGTGCGGTCCATTCGGCGATTGTCGGCGCTCCCTAGAATCCATCCATGACGTCTCCGCCGGCTCGCGGCGCATCGACCGCGCGCCTCGACCGGCGCGCGCTGCACCGGCTGCTCGCGGTCACTGTTCTCGGCTTCGCGTCGGGCCTGCCGCTCGCGCTCACCGGCCAAGCGATGCAGGCGTGGCTGACCGCCGACGGCGTCGACATCGCGACGATCGGCTTCCTCAGTCTGGTCGGCCTGCCGTACACGTTCAAGTTTCTCTGGGCGCCGTTGATGGACCGCTTCGAGCCGCCGTGGCTTGGCCGGCGCCGTGGCTGGCTCGTCGTCACCCAGCTCGCGCTCGCCGGCGCGCTGTTCTGGATGGCGGCGACCCCACCCGCCTCCGCCCTCGCGGCGTTCGCGCTCCTCGCCGGCCTCGTTGCATGGCTGTCGGCGTCGCAGGACGTCGTCGTCGACGCCTACCGCACCGACCTCCTTGCCGCTGCCGAGCGCGGCATGGGCTCGTCGCTTGCGGTCCTCGGTTATCGGCTGGCGATGATCGTCTCGGGCGGCATCGCGTTCATCTGGGTCGACCCGCACCAGGGCGGCGGTTGGACCTGGCCCGAGGTGTACCGGGTGATGGCGCTCTTCATGATTGCCGCCGCGGTGTTCTCGGCGCTCCTCGTGCCGCGCCTTGTCGTCGCGCCGAAGCCGGCGAGCGTCGCGCGCAACGACGTGCTCGGTTTTCTCGCCGTCGCCGCCGCGGTCGCCGCGGGATTCGTCGTCACGCGCTACGCGTTCGCGCCGTGGGCACGCGCGCTGATCGCGCCGCTCCTCGCCGCGCACGGCATCGCCGCGCCGCTGCCCGAGCGCTGGGCCGATCTCGTCGCCCTCTTCGCCGGCATCGCGGTAACGCTGCCGCTCGTCGCCTGGGCCGCACACAAGGCCCGCTTCGAGACCTTCCTCGGCAGCCTGGCGAGCTACTTTTCGCAGCAGGGCGCGCTGCCGTTTCTCGCCTTCATCGTCCTCTACAAGCTCGGCGACGCGTTTGCCGGCTCGCTGCTGACGCCGTTCCTGCTGCAGGCAATGCACTACAGCACGGCCGAGGTCGGCGTCGTCAACAAGGTGATCGGCCTGTGGCTGACGATCGGCGGCGCGCTCGTCGGCGGCGCGCTCATGATCAGGCTCGGCCTGTGGCGCGCGCTGATGCTGTTCGGCATCCTGCAGATGCTCGGCAACCTCGGCTTCTGGTGGCTCGCGCTCCATGGCCGCGACGCGCTGCCGGGGCTGGTCATCCCGGCGTTCGACTGGGGCTTCGTCAGGCTTGCCGAGCCGACACCGGTCGATGGCGGCCTGCTGATGGCGATCGCGAGCGAGAACATCACCAGCGGGATGGGAACGACCGCGTTCGTCGCCTTCCTGATGAGCCTGTGCAACCGGCGCTTCAGCGCGACCCAGTTCGCCCTGCTGAGCGCGTTCGCATCGATCGGCCGGGTCTGGGTCGGCCCGCTCGCCGGCGTCCTCGCGCAATCGATTGGCTGGCCGTCGTTCTTCCTCGCTTCGATCGTCGCCGCGCTGCCGGCTCTCGTCCTGCTCGCCGTGTTGCGACGGCCGATCGCCCTGCTCGAGCGCGATCCGACGGCAGCCGACGCGCGTGACTGAGGGAAGCGTGTCGCCGAACGAGCCGCGTCGTGGCGCCTCCCGGCGCGGGCATGTTGCCATGCGCTCGGGCCTGACACGGCGCAGCGTCTTTCGCCTGCTCGGTTCGCTGACCGCGAGCGCGGGCGCCGGCATCGCGTTCGCGCGCGAGGGCGTCGACGTCGGCCCGCCGTCGGTGTTCGCCAAGGCCGTTCCGGCCGAGCAGATCGAGCGCGCCGCGGCCGGCCAGTACCTGCAGCTGCTGCGCCAGAACGCCGGCCAGCACAGCCTCGCGCCCGAGAGCCATCCGCAACTGCGCCGCCTGCGCGCGGTCGCCGCGCGCATCATCCCGCACACCTATGACTGGAATCCGCGCGCGCGGCAGTGGAAGTGGGAGGTCAACCTGATCGGCAGCCGGCAGATCAACGCGTTCTGCATGCCGGGCGGCAAGATCGCGTTCTACTACGGCATTCTCGAACGGCTGCAGCTGAGTGACGACGAGGTCGCGATGGTGATGGGCCACGAGATGACGCATGCGTTGCGCGAGCATTCGCGCGAGCAGCTCGGCAAGACGTACGCGACGCGCGCTGCGATCGAGATCGGCGCTGCGGTCTTCGGCCTGGGCAACGGCGGCCGGTTGCTCGCCGACATGGGCGGCCAGCTGCTGACGATGGAATTCAGCCGCGAGAACGAGACCGAAGCCGATCTCGTCGGCCTCGAGCTCGCGGCGCGATCGGGCTACGACCCGCGTGCCGGAGTGACGCTCTGGCAGAAGATGGCGGCCGCGAACGAGCGCGGGACCGTCGAGCTGATGAGCACGCACCCCTCGGGACCGACGCGAATCAGCGATATCCGCGCGAACCTGCCCAAGGTCGAAGGGCTGTACGAGCGCGCCGAAAAGCCGGCCGAGCGCTTCGGGCCGCCCGCGGGGCAGAAGGACTAGGACCTCCGCAACGCCGTCCCTGCGAAAGCCCTAGAGCATCGCAAGCCGAAGCATCGGGAACCAGCCGCGCTGGGCGCCGTTGTGGCGAAGCGCGCCTTTGACCGGCGGCAGCACCGCGACCTGACGGACGAGCGCGCGGATGCTCTCGGCACCGGTCTTCTGCCGCATGCTGCCGATCTGGCTGCGGATCGTCGAGAT
>DASXIP010000800.1:0-4513 GCA_036497875.1 Caldimonas sp. | reverse complement strand
CTGCTTGCCATCCGGGCGCTCTGCAAGCGAACGCGCACACTCCGCCTGGTCTGCTACTACCTGGAGGGCGACTAGCCCCGAAGCCTCGGCGTCACCGCGACGTCACGTGGCCGGCTATGGGCCGACGGAGTTGCGGCGGCGTCCTACTTGGAACCGGCATCCCAGTTGCCAGAATCGCCGGATGTACCGAGCTCGCCGCCCGATGCGTATCGCCTACGTCACCGACACCTATCCCCCCGAGCTGAACGGCGTCGCGCTCACGGTCGAGCGGACGGTGCGATTCCTGCGCTCGCGAGGCCACAACGTCGAGCTGATCCGGCCCCGCCAGCCCCGCGAAGCCGCACTTGACGCCGCCGACGAGTTGCGTACGGCGGGCTGCCCGATCCCGGTCTATCGCGAGATGCGCTTCGGCATTTCGCGGATCGCGCCGCTCGTGCGCCGCTTCCGTGAGACCGGCCCCGAGGTGGTCCACCTCGCGACGCCCGGGCCACTCGGCTGGGCAGCGCTCGCCGCGGCGCGCGCGCTGGGCATCGCGACGACGTCGGACTTTCGCACCAACTTCCACCAATACAGCCGCCACTACGGCGTCGGCTTGTTTGCGACGCCGTTGCTCGGCCTGCTGCGCCGTTTCCACAACCTCACCGAGCGCACCTTTGTGCCGACGCGCGCGACCGCACGCGAGCTGCGCGCCGCGGGCTTCCACAACCTGACGATGGTCGGCCGCGGCGTCGACAGCGAGCAGTTCGCGCCGTCGCATCGCAGCGGCGAGTTGCGCCGCCAATGGCGCGCCGGGGACGCGCCGGTCCTGCTCATGGTCGGCCGTATCGCGCCGGAGAAGAACGTCGAGCTCGGGTTGCGCGCGTTCGAGCAGGCGCGGCGTGCCCGGCCGGGGCTGCGGATGGTCGTCATTGGCGAGGGACCGGCGCTCGGCCGCCTGCGGGCGGCATATCCCGACGTCCACTTCGCCGGCGTCCAGCGCGGCGCGGCGCTCGCGGCGTCCTATGCGTCGGCCGACGTGTTCGTGTTCCCGAGCCTCACCGACACCTTCGGCAACGTCGTCCTCGAAGCGCTCGCCTCCGGGGTGCCGGTGATCTCGTTCGCCACCGCCGCCGCCGCCGAGCACGTCGACGACGGCGTCAGCGGCCGGCTCGTCGCTCCCGGCGACGAGGCCGCCTTCATCGCCGCGGTGTCGTCGCTGACGACGCTCGGCGTGTCGCTCGAGCCGATGCGCGCTGCGGCACTCGCCGCCGGCCGCCGGGCGAGCTGGCCCGAAGTGCTGATGCGCTTCGAGGCTCGACTGGAAGACACCGTCCATGCACTCGAAACACCGCCGGGACGCGTCGCCGTCGTGGCCTGAGCCCTCGCATTCCTTCTGGCTCGAGCGCGAGCTGTGGCTCGCCCGCGAGCGCGCTTGGGCGCTCTGGATGCACGGCGCGGCGACGCGCGCCTGGGTGGTCCGCGTGCTGGACACAGTGAGCCGCGTCGGCGACGGCTGGATCTGGTACGCGATCATCGTCTGTCTGCCGATCGCGGGCGGACCGGTCGGCACCTCGGCGGCGGTGCGAATGGTCGGCGTCGGCGCCGTCAACCTCCTCCTCTACCGGATCATCAAGCGCTGGATCGCGCGGCCGCGGCCGTACCGCACCTGCCCGGGCATCCGCGCCTGCAGCCGCTCGCTCGACGAGTTCAGCTTCCCGAGCGGCCACACCCTGCACTCGGCGGCGTTCAGCCTGATCCTGACGGCGTACTACCCAATGTTCGCGCTGTTTGTCTGGCCGCTCACGATCGTCATCGCGGTGTCGCGGATCATTCTCGGGCTGCACTACCCGAGCGACGTCATCGTCGGCGCGCTGATCGGCGGCATCACCGCGGCGGTCAGCTTCAACCTGCTCTAGCGCCGGTCACCAGAGCGTCGACGCCTTTCGTCCCCGTGAGCGGCGCATGAACTCAGCGACCGTCGCCGGCTTGCGCGCATGCAGCGCGCGGGTGAGGATTCGCTGCCACGAGCGGCGCACCGACACGAAATCGGCGTCGCGCGGATGCAGCTCGATGCGCAGCACCGCATTTTTCCGCTCGGCGAGGTCGACCCAGGCGTTCCACCCGACCGACATCCGCCGCCGCCAGCCGCTCGACGTGCTGTAGACGACGCTTTGGCTCGTGACTGCCCGCTCGGCCGGCAGATGGATCAGCTGGCGCAGCGTCGCCGTGTACTCGAACGGTCGTTCGACGACCGCCCGGCGCGCGCCCGGCCCGAGCAGCCAGGCCGGGGCGACGAAGCCCGAGAGTGACCAGCGGTTCTTCGCGAACCAGGCGATGCCGACGTCGATCCGCGCCAGCGCCTCCTCACGCGAGAGCGCCCAGAACTCGCCTTCGCCGCGCGTATAGCGTGAACGGCGCAACGCATCGATCGCGCCCGCGGGCTTGCCGTCGTCGCGGTGCGTGCAGCCGTGCAGCGCGAGCTCGTCGCCGCGCCGTGCACGCTCGCCGAGCCAGGCTTCGAACTCGGGCGTCGGCGGTTCGTCGTGATAGCGCGGCACGGCGAGGATCGTCACCGGCGCGTCGCCGGCGACCTGGCGGACCGCGGCGAGCGTCCGCACGCACGCCTGCCGCGTCGACGGCGCCGCATCGTGCAGGACGATGCAGACGGTTGGCTCGCGCGCGCGATCGATCATCGTTGCAATGCCGTTGCGGCGGCGTCCCGCTCGCTGTCAGCGGATTCGTCGGCGGCAGTGCCGACGAGATGACGGTAGTGGCCGAGCAGGCTCGGAAAGACCTGCAGCCAGTCGCTTGCCTCGGCACGCTTGCGCGCCGCGCGCGAGTGGCCGTCGCGATCACCGGAGAAGAGCGCGGCGACCGCCTCGGCGAAGGCCTCGGCACGACCTGTCTGCACGGCGATAGCGCCGCTGCCGCCGTCGGCGAGCTCGGCAAGGCCTTCGCTTGCGCGCAGCACCGCGGGCGTTGCGCACGCCATCGCCTCGAGCGCCGACAGGCCGAAGGTCTCCTGGTCGCCGGCGTGCACGAACGCGTCGGCGCTCGCGAGCACGGTCGCGAGGTCGCGCGCCGACGCGACGAAGGGCAGCACGACGACGCGCTCGCTCGCCGGCGGCGGCGCCGGCCCGGCGCCGACTGCGAGCAGCAGGTACGGCGCACCGAGCCGCTCGACCGCGGCGGCGAGGACGTCGAGATGCTTCTCTGCAGCGAAGCGGCCGGCATAGACGAGAAGCCGCGTCGCCTCGGACCAGCCTTGTCGCTCGCGCCAGGACCGGTCGCGCGCCTGCGGATGGAAGACCGTGGTATCGACGCCGAGCGGCTGGCAGGCAACGCGCGCGACGCCCCACTCCTGCAAGTGCGCCGCCATGCTGCGGCTCGGGGCGAGGACGAGGTCGAAGCCGCGATAGACCCGGCGCGCGTAGCGCTCGGCAATGCGCCCCGCGGCGGGCGCAAGGCGTGGCCCTGCGGCGAGCCGCGCCATCGCAACGACATTCGAGTGGCAGCAGGCGAGTACCGGAATGCCGAGCGTGCGCGCGGCGTCGAGCGCGCCCCAGGCGACTCGGTACGGGTCGCCAGCCTCGATCAAATCCGGCCGCATGCCGACCAGGACGCGCGCGATCGCGCGACGGTGAACCGGCAGCCGATAGCCGCCGCTGCCGGGCAACGGCCACGACGGCAGCGATGCTGCCGTCGCGCTCGCTCCGGCAACGCGTGGCACTGCGAGCGAATGCCGCCAGCCCGCCTGCGCGGCTAGCCAGGCGTGCTTGGTCTGCAGGTACCGGCGGACACCGCCGCCGGTCGGACTCCAGAACATCGTCGCATCGACGAGATGGAGCGGGTCGGGCATCGCTGCATTGTGCCGATCCGGGCGGCGATGTCCGTCACGGGAGCACGTAAGCGCCGTTTCAAGCGGCGACGCGCTCCATGCCGATCGTCTTCATTGGCTTCGCCGCGTTCTGCTTCGCCCGGGCATAGCCGCGCCACGGATCGTTGCCCTTCTCGATCCGCTCGTGGACGTTGCGGATCGTCCAGTGCGCCCCGCCGCTCAGCGTGTCGAGCTCGTCCCACGCGCATGGCACCGAGACGCCGAGGCCCGGACGGGCGCGCGCCGACCAGGCACACGCGGTCGTCGCGCCGAAGCCGTTGCGGAGGTAGTCGACGAAGATCCTGCCGACGCGGTTCTTCGACCCGCTCTTGGCGACGAAGCGCTCAGGGATCGTCGCCGCCATGTGCTCGACGATGCGTTTGGCGAGCTCCCTGACCGTGTCCCAATCCTCCTTCGCCGCGATCGGCACGACCACGTGCAGGCCCTTGCCGCCGCTCGTCTTCAGGAAGCTCTCGAGGCCGAGCTGCTGCAGCAGCGAACGCGTCAGCGTCGCGCCTTCCTGCATCTGCCGCCAGGCGACGCCTTCGCCGGGATCGAGGTCGAAGACGATGCGATCGGGATGCGCCGCGTCGCGCGTCGTCGCGTTCCAGGTGTGAAACTCGATGACGTTCGCTTGCGCAGCGCCGATCAGCGCGG
>DASXIP010000799.1:0-5779 GCA_036497875.1 Caldimonas sp. | reverse complement strand
GCCGCGGCCGGAGCAAACACCATGAGCTACGTCGCCCCCGTCAACGACATGCTGTTCTGCATGAAGGAGCTCGCCGACCTCGAAGCGATCGCGAGACTGCCCGGCTTCGAGGAGGCCGGCCTTGATACCGCGGAGGCGGTGCTTCACGAGTCCGCCCGCTTCAGCCAGGAGGCGCTCGCGCCGCTCAACCGCGAAGGCGACGTTCGCCCGTCGACGTGGCTGAACGGCGTCGTGACGACGACTGCCGGGTTCAAGGAGGCGTTCCGCCAGTTCGGCGAGGGCGGCTGGCAGGGCCTGCAGCATCCGTCGGAGTACGGCGGCCAGGGCCTGCCGAAGACGATTGGTGCCGCGTGCATCGAGATGATCAACAGTGCCAACCTGAGCTTCGCGCTCTGCCCTCTCCTGACCGACGGCGCGATCGAGGCGTTGCTGACCGCAGGCTCGCGCGAGCAGCAGGAGCGCTTCATCCCGAAGATGATCTCGGGCGAGTGGACCGGGACGATGAACCTCACCGAGCCGCAGGCCGGATCCGATCTCGCCCTCGTTCGCACGCGCGCCGAGCCGCTCGGCGACGGCCGCTACAAGATCTTCGGCACCAAAATCTTCATCACCTATGGCGAGCACGACATGGCCGAGAACATCGTCCATCTCGTGCTGGCGCGGATCGCCGGCGCTCCGGAAGGCGTCAAGGGGATCAGCCTCTTTCTCGTCCCCAAGTTCCTCGTCAACGCCGATGGCTCGCTGGGTGCGAGGAATGACGCCTGGTGCGTCAGCATCGAGCACAAGCTCGGCATCAAGGCAAGCCCGACGGCGGTGCTGCAGTTCGGCGACCAGGGCGGCGCCGGGCTCGACGGCCCGGGCGCGATCGGCACCCTCGTCGGCGGCGAGAACCGCGGCCTCGAGACGATGTTCATCATGATGAACGCGGCGCGCTACGCGGTCGGGGTACAGGGCATCGCGATTGCGGAGCGCGCCTACCAGCAGGCGGCGGCGTTCGCCAAGGAGCGCGTCCAGTCGCGGCCGGTCGACGGCTCGGTCGCCGGCAGCGCGACGATCATCCACCACCCCGACGTGCGCCGCATGCTGATGACGATGCGAGCCTACACCGAAGGTTGCCGCGCACTGGCAATGGTCGCGGCCGCCGCGTCCGACGCCGCGCACCACGACGAGGACGCCGACGCGCGGCGCGAGAACCAGGCGTTCTACGAGTTCTTGGTGCCGCTCGTGAAGGGCTACAGCACCGAGATGAGCATCGAGGTCGCGAGCCTCGGCGTCCAAGTCCACGGCGGCATGGGCTTCATCGAGGAGACCGGGGCCGCACAGCACCTGCGCGACGCGCGAATCCTGACGATCTACGAGGGGACGACGGCGATCCAGGCGAACGACCTCGTCGGCCGCAAGACCGCGCGCGATGGTGGCCGCGTCGCCCGTGGCATCGCCCAGCGCGTCGCCGCGACCGAAGCCGACCTCGCGTCGAGCACCAGCGACGCTGCGCGCTCGATGAAGAAGCGCTTGGCGGCAGGCCGGCAGGCATTCGAGCAGGTCGTCGACTTCATCGTCGCCGAAAGCAAGGACAACCCGAACGCGGCCTTCGCCGGCTCTGTGCCCTATCTGCTGCTGGCCGGCAACGTGATGGCCGGCTGGCAGATGGCGCGGGCGTTGCTCGCCGCCGAGCGGCTGCTCGCCGCGCGCGATGGCGATTCCGCCTTCCTCACCGCCAAAGTGGTGACGGCGCGCTTCTACGCCGAGCATCTGCTGAGCAAGGCGCCGGCGCAGCGCGACGCGATCGTCGACGGCGCCGCCAGCGTCACGGCCATGGCGCTCGACGCGTTCTGATCGCCTGCCGCCAGCAAGGAACCAGATGTCGCTGCCTGCCGTCCTCCGTCGCGTGCCGCTGCCGATCATCGGCGCGCCGCTGTTCATCGTCAGCAATCCGAAGCTCGTGATCGCGCAGTGCATCGCCGGCGTCGTCGGCTCGATGCCGGCGCTGAACGCGCGCCCGGCCGCGCAGCTCGACGAATGGCTTGCCGAGATCACGGCGGCGCTCGCCGCGCACGATCGCGCGCACCCCGAACGGCCGGCAGCGCCGTTCGCGATCAACCAGATCGTCCACAAGAGCAACGACCGCCTCGACCACGACCTCGCGATGTGCGCGAAGTACAAAGTGCCGATCGTGATCACCTCGCTCGGAGCGCGAACCGACGTCAACGACGCGGTGCACCGCTGGGGTGGCATCGTGATGCACGACATCATCAACAACACCTTCGCCGAGAAGGCGATCGCGAAGGGCGCCGACGGCCTGATCGCAGTCGCTGCCGGGGCCGGCGGCCACGCCGGGGTGAAGAGCCCGTTCGCGCTCGTCGCCGAGATCCGTCGCTGGTTCGACGGGCCGCTCGCGCTCTCGGGCGCGATCTCGAGCGGCGACGCTGTCCTTGCGGCGCAAGCGATGGGCGCCGACTTTGCCTACATCGGCTCGGCGTTCATCGCCACCGAGGAGGCGCGCGCGGTCGACGCCTACAAGGCGATGATCGTCGCCAGCTCGAGCGACGACATCGTCTACACGAGCTTGTTCACGGGCGTGCACGGCAACTACCTGAAGGGCTCGATCCGGAGCGCCGGTCTCGACCCGGACCAGTTGCCGGCCAGCGACCCGAGCAAGATGGACTTCGGCGGCGACTCGTCCGCGCGCAAGGCGTGGAAGGACATCTGGGGCTGCGGCCAGGGGATCGGCGCGATCCAAGGCGTTGTTCCGGCTCGCGAGCTGGTCGCCCGCCTGGCGCGCGAATACGCGGCGGCGCGTGCGAAGTTCGCACCCGAGCGCTCGACCCTTGCGGCATGACAGTCACATGCCGGTGCTACAGTTCGCCGTGACTTGAAGGTCCCTTCCCGCCGTCTGCGCCTGCGCGCAGCTCGGGTCGCTAGTCCGTGAATCGGCGAAGCCGGAGCGCGGAAGGTTTCAGACGAACCCACTGCAGTGCCGGAAACCGGTGCGAAAGGTGAGCGAGATGATGCAGGAAAACAGGGCGAGTTCGTACCTGTTCGGCGGCAATGCGCCGTACGTCGAGGAGCTGTACGAGGCCTACCTCGACAATCCCGGCTCCGTGCCCGACAAGTGGCGCGCGTACTTCGACGCGCTGCAGAACGTTCCAGCCGCCGACGGCTCGACGGCGAAGGACATCGCCCACGCTCCGGTCGTCGAGTCGTTCGCGCAGCGTGCCAAGGCGAACGCGTTCGGCAATCGGGCGTCGAGCGAAGACCTCGCCGTCGCCAGAAAGCAGGTCTACGTCCAGTCGCTGATCGCCGCCTACCGCTCGCTCGGCGCGCGCTGGGCCGACCTCGATCCGCTCAAGCGCCAGGAGCGGGCGAAGATCCCCGAGCTCGAGCCGGCGTTCTACGACCTCACCGAGGCCGACCTGGACATGGTGTTCAGCGCGACGAACACCTACTTCACGACCGACGAGCAGATGACGTTGCGCGAGATTGTGCAGGCGCTGCGCGAGACCTACTGCGGCACGATCGGCGCCGAGTACATGCACTGCACCGAGCCGACCGAGAAGCGCTGGTGGCAGCAGCGGCTCGAATCGATCCGCTCCAAGCCGGCGCTCACGCGCGAGGAGAAGATCCACGTCCTCGAGCGGCTCACAGCTGCCGAAGGGCTCGAGCGGTACCTGCACACCAAGTACGTCGGCCAGAAGCGCTTCTCGCTCGAGGGCAGCGAGAGCTTCATCGCCTCGATGGACGAGTTCGTCCAGCGTGCCGGCGGCCGCGGCGTGCAGGAGATCGTGATCGGGATGGCCCACCGCGGCCGCCTCAACGTGCTCGTCAACACCCTCGGCAAGATGCCGAAGGATCTGTTCGCGGAGTTCGACCATACGGCGCCCGAGAACCTGCCCTCGGGTGACGTCAAGTACCACCAGGGCTTCTCGAGCGACATCACGACGCCGGGCGGCCCTGTCCACCTCAGCCTGTCGTTCAACCCGTCGCACCTCGAAATCGTCAATCCGGTCGTCGAGGGGTCGGTGAAGGCGCGCCTCGACCGGCGCGGCGACACCGAGGGCGACACCGTGCTGCCGGTCATCGTCCATGGCGATGCCGCGTTCGCCGGCCAAGGCGTCGTGATGGAGACGCTCGCCCTGGCGCAGACGCGCGGCTACTACACGGGCGGCACCGTCCACATCGTCATCAACAACCAGATCGGCTTCACGACCTCCGATCCGCGCGACTCACGCTCGACGCTGTACTGCACCGACGTCGTCAAGATGATCGAAGCGCCGGTGCTGCACGTGAACGGCGACGATCCGGAGGCCGTCGTCCTGTGCAGCCAGCTCGCGCTCGACTACCGGCAGGAGTTCAACAAGGACGTCGTCGTCGACATCGTGTGCTTTCGCAAGCTCGGCCACAACGAGCAGGACACCCCGGCGATGACTCAGCCGCTGATGTACAAGAAGATCGCGGCGCATCCGGGGACGCGCAAGCTCTACGGCGACAAGCTGGTCGCGCAGAACGTCCTGCCACTCGACGGCCCGGACGCGATGGTCAAATCGACGCGCGCCGCGCTCGACGCCGGCAAGAGCAGCTACGACCCGGTGCTCACCAACTACAAGAGCAAGTACGCGGTCGACTGGGCGCCGTTCCTTGGCCGGAAGTGGACTGACAACGCCGACACCGCGCTGCCGGTCAGCGAGCTGAAGCGCCTCGCCGAGCGGATCACGACGGTACCGCCGAACGTCAAGGTGCACCCGCTGATCGAGAAGGTGCTCGCCGACCGCGCCGCGATGGGGCGCGGCGAGATGAACGTCGATTGGGGCATGGGCGAGCATCTCGCATTCGCGTCGCTCGTCGCGAGCGGCTACGCGGTCCGGCTGTCCGGCGAAGACTCGGCGCGCGGCACGTTCACGCACCGCCATGCCGTCCTCCACGACCAGAACCGCGAGAAGTGGAACGAGGGCACCTACACGCCGCTTCAGCACGTCGCCGACGGGCAGGCGCCTTTCGTCGTCATCGACTCGCTGCTCTCCGAGGAAGCCGTGCTCGGTTTCGAGTACGGCTATGCCAGCGCCGAGCCGAACACGCTCGTGATCTGGGAGGCGCAGTTCGGCGATTTCGCGAATGGCGCCCAGGTCGTGATCGATCAGTTCATCGCCTCCGGCGAGGTCAAGTGGGGCCGCGCCAATGGGCTGACGCTGATGCTCCCGCATGGCTACGAAGGGCAGGGCCCGGAGCACTCGTCGGCGCGCCTCGAGCGCTTCATGCAGCTCTCGGCCGACAACAACATGCAGGTCGTCCAGCCGACTTCGGCGAGCCAGATCTTCCACGTCCTGCGCCGGCAGATGGTGCGGATGTTCAGAAAGCCCCTGATCATCATGACGCCGAAGTCGTTGCTGCGTGCGAAGGACGCGGGCTCGCCGCTCACCGACTTCACCAAGGGCGAGTTCAAGACGGTGATCGGCGAGCAGAGCGCGGAGGTCGATCCCGATCGCGTCAAGCGGCTGATCGCGTGTTCGGGCAAGGTCTACTACGACCTCGCCCGCAGCCGCGCCGAGCGGAAGAACGACGTCGCGCTCGCGCGTGTCGAGCAGCTCTATCCGTTCCCGCACAAGGCGTTCGCGGCCGAGCTCAAGAAGTTTCCGAATCTCGCCGAGGTCGTCTGGTGCCAGGACGAGCCGCAGAACCAGGGCGCTTGGTTTTTCGTCCAACACTACATCCACGAGAACATGAGCGAAGGCCAGCGCCTCGGCTATGCCGGCCGCGCGCCGTCGGCGTCGCCCGCGGTTGGCTA
>DASXIP010000798.1:0-6280 GCA_036497875.1 Caldimonas sp. | reverse complement strand
CCTTCGGCGAGCCGGAACACGCAGCGCTCGGTGACGTAGAGGACGCGCTGCCCGCGCGCGAGCGCTCGCGCACCGCTGAAGGTGCGGTGCTCGACCTCGCGCACGAACTTCGTGCAGTCGCCTTCGCTGTCGATCCGGATCCTGCCGTCGCTGACGTGGACCTGCAATCCGCCGGTCGTGAAGGTGCCGACGAAGACGACCTCGCGCGCCGACTGGCTGATGTTGATGAAGCCGCCCGCGCCGGCGAGGCGCGCGCCGAACTTGCTGACGTTGAGATTGCCCTCGGCGTCGGCCTGCGCCAGGCCGAGGACCGCGAGGTCGAGGCCGCCGCCGTCGTAGAAGTCGAATTGGCTGGGTTGGTCGATCACGGCCTGCGTGTTCACGGCGGCGCCGAAGTTCAAGCCGCTGGCCGGGATGCCGCCGATCACGCCGGGCTCGGCGGTCAGGGTCAGCAGGTCGAAGACATGCTCCTCGGCAACAACGTCGGCGACGCCCTCTGGCATGCCGATGCCGAGGTTGACGACCGCATTGCGTTTCAGCTCGAGCGCGGCGCGACGCGCGATCACCTTGCGCGCGTCGAGCGCCAACGGCGCGAAGGCGCTCATCGGCACCCGTATTTCGCCGGCGAACGCGGCGCTGTACTGGGTCGCGAAGGTCTGCATGTGGTGCTCGGGCAGCTCGGCGACGACGACGCAGTCGACCAGGACGCCGGGCACCTTGACCTGGCGCGGATTGAGCGAGCCGCGCTCGGCAATCCGCTCGACCTGGGCGATGACGATGCCGCCGCTGTTGTGCGCCGCCATCGCGATCGCCAGCGATTCGAGCGTCAGCGCCTCGTGCTCCATCGTCAGGTTGCCGTCGGCGTCGGCCGTCGTCGCGCGGATGATGCCGACGTGGACCGGAAACGCCTTGTAGAAGAGCACCTCCTCGCCATCGATCTCGAGCAGGCGCACGAGGTCCTCGCGGGTCGAGGAATTGACCTTGCCGCCGCCGTGGCGCGGATCGACGAACGTGCCGAGGCCGATCCGGCTGAGCGTCCCGGGCTTGCCCGCGGCGATGTCGCGAAACAGGTGCGAGATCACGCCCTGGGGCAGGTTGTAGGCCTCGATCTCGCCGCTGACCGCGAGCTCCTGGAGCTTTGGCACCAGCCCCCAGTGGCCGCCGACGACGCGCCTGACGAGCCCGCGGTGGCCGAGATGGTTGAGGCCGCGCGTCTTGCCGTCGCCCTGCCCCGCGGCGTAGACCAGCGTCAGCGCGCGCGGCGCGCCGGTGCCAGTCTCCGCCTCGGCGGCGAGGAAGCGCTGCTCGAGTGCAAGCGCGATGCCCTCGGCAAAGCCGATGCCGACAAAGCCGCTGGTCGCGACCGTGTCGCCGTCGTGGATCAGGCGCACCGCTTCGGCGGCGCTGACGATCTTGTTGCGCGGTGCCGAGTGCGACCCGACCGGATGAGGTGCATGAAGCTGCATGGCATCAGAAGATGTAGCGCAGGCCCGCTGCGACCCCCGACTGTGCCGCGCTGGCGACCGGATCGCCAGCGGGCGCACCCGCACTGACCGAGCCGAGAGGACCTCGACCGGGCCGGCCCCGTCGCGCACAATCCGGGTGTCCTGACATCGCGAGGAGCGCGACCCGTGCGACTGGCCCCCTACGTCAAGTTCCGTGAGGAGAATTTCGGCGGCGTCCTGTTCGAGACGCGCTCCGAGAAGGTCTATACGCTCAACCCGACCGCGACCGCCGTGATCCGCGAGATCGCGCACGGTGACGCCGCCGGGATCGCGGCCCGTCTCAAGGGCCGATACGCCGACGACGACGGCGCCATCGATCGCGAGACCGCCGCGTTCATCGCCGAGCTCGTGCAGCGCGGGCTGCTCGCGGAGTAAGAGAATGACCAGCCCAGCCGCCGCCGAGGCGGAGGATCTGGCGGCGCCGCTGTACGTCGCCTGGCAAATCACCAACGAGTGCAACCTCGCCTGCCTGCACTGCATCGAGGAGAGCGGGCCGGGCAAGGCGTTCGCCGACGAACTCGACCGCGAGCAGGTCTTCGCGGTCCTCGACCAGCTGCTCGAGCGCGAGGTGCCGTACCTCTCGTTCTCGGGCGGCGAGCCGATGCTGCACCCTCACTTCTTCGCCATGGTCGAGCACGCCTGCGCCGGCGGCGCGCAGCTCAAGATCGAGACCAACGCACACTATCTCGATCCGGCCAACGCGGCGCGCCTCAAGGAGCTCGGTGTCAAGGCCGTGCAGGTCAGCCTCGACGGCGCCTCGAGCGCGACCTTCGGGCGGATGCGGGTGCGCGGCGAGTTCGACCGCGTCCTCGACGGCGTGCGCAACCTGCGCGATGCGGGCGTTCCGATCGAGATCAACTTCTCACCGGCGCGCTTCAACATGCATGAGATCGGCGCGGTGATCGACCTCGCCTTCGAGCTCGGCGCGTACAGCTTCTACACCGGCCGCACGATGTACACCGGCAATGCCGTGAAGGCGTGGCGCCACCTGGAGCCGTCGGAGGAGCAGTACACGGCGTTCTTCGACACCCTGCGCGCCAAGGCCGAGGAGTACCGCGGCCGCATGCGGGTGTACTACCACGAGGCCGGCCTGCTCGAGGAGCTGCGCTATCGCGTCCGCCATCCGGCGGCGCTACTGATCGTGCTGCCGAACGGCCTCGTCAAGCTCATCAACGCGCTGCCGTTCGTGTGCGGCGATTTCCGCCGCGACTCGCTCGACGGCATCTGGGCAAACTTCCGCCGTGCCTGGCGCGACCCGCGCGTCGCCGGCTTCGTCGAGGAGCTTGCCGAGGACCCGGGCAAGACGCGATCGCTCCACCAATGGGTCCATCTCTGAGCAGTTCCGTGCTTGCGGCTCCTGCCGCGAGCCGCTCCTTGTGGCAGCGCATGCTCGCGGTGTGCAGCCTCGTGCGCTACCGCTTCTTCCTCTACGCCGGGCTCCTCCCGTATCTGCTCGGAGCCGCGTGGGCCTACGCCCGGGTTGGCGTGTTCGACGCCACGCTCTTCTTCAGCGGCCTCGCCGGTGTCGTGCTCGCGGTCGTCGGCGTGGAGGCGTTCAACGAGTACTTCGATTCGCGCATGGGCACCGACCGGGTCTTCAACCCGGCCGACCTGCCGCCGATGTCGGACGCCGTTCTCTGGCTCGGCATCGCCGCGTTCGCAGGCGCGCTCGCCGTCGCCGTCCATCTGACGCTGCGCGGCGGCTGGCCGATCCTTGCGTTCGCGCTGCTCGGCGGGATGGCCGCGATCTTCTACGTCGCACCACCGATCCGCTGGGCCTACCGCGGCCTCGGCGAGCTCGTCATCGCGCTGTCATACGGCCCGTGGATGGTGCTCGGTAGCCTCTACCTGCACGCACGCGCAGTGTCGTGGCCGGCCCTGCTCGTCTCGCTCGTTCCGGGCTGTCTGATCATGGGCCTCGCGGTGGTCAACGCGATCCCCGATTTCCATCAGGACCGGCTGGTCGGCAAGCGCAACCTCGTCGTGCGCCTCGGGCGCCGTCGCGCGGTGACGCTCTACGTCGCGCTCGCGGCGGCCGGGCTCGCGGTGGTGCCGATCGGCGTCGCCGCCAGCGTGCTGCCGTGGCCCTGCCTCGCCGCGCTGCTCGCGCTGCCGCTGCTCGTGCAGAGCGCCCGGATCGCGCGCGCGACGTACGAGACGCCGCGCGCGTTCGTTCCGGCGGTGCGGCAGATCGTCGCCTGCTATCTCGTCGCCGTTCTGCTGCTGACGGCGGGCCTGCTGGCTTCCGCGGCATGAGCGCTGCGGTCGAGCCGCGGATCGCGCAGCTCGGCGCGCCGCTCTTCATCTCCTGGCAGCTCACGCGAGACTGCGACCTCTGCTGCCTGCACTGCTGCACCGAGTCGGCGCCGGGCAAGCCCATGCGTGACGAGCTCAACGCCGACGAGGCGATGGCGGTTGCCGACCAGATCATCGCGCTCGGCGTGCCGTACGTGATGCTGTGCGGCGGCGAGCCGCTTGTCGTCCCCCACTTCCTCGCCCTCGCCGAACGGCTCGGCGATGCGGGCGTGCGGCTCAAGATCGAGACCAACGGGCAGCGCTTCGACGAAGCGATCGCGGCGCGCCTGGCGCGCCTGCCGATCCGATCGATCCAGATCAGCCTCGACGGCGACACCCAGGAGACCTACGGACGGCAGCGCGTCGGCGGGTCGCTGG
This sequence comes from Caldimonas sp., assembly GCA_036497875.1. Classification (GTDB taxonomy): domain Bacteria; phylum Pseudomonadota; class Gammaproteobacteria; order Burkholderiales; family Burkholderiaceae_C; genus Schlegelella_A. The sequence goes on along the minus strand of DASXIP010000798.1, from coordinate 2,102 downwards.
CCGCGGCGCACGCGGCCTGCCGCGCGGTGCGCGCAGCAGGCATGCCGCTCGAGATCACGTTCGCGCCGACACGGCTGAACCTGGACGCGGCCGAGGCGGTCATCGAGCGAGCGCGCGCCATGGGCGCGTTTCGCTTCAACACCGGCCGGCTGATGCGCCTCGGCACCGCGGCGCGCCAATGGCGCCGGCTCGAGGTCGAAGAGGCTGAATGGGCGCGCTTTCGCGCAATGCTCGATCGCGAGGCGCGCCGCCTCGAGGGCGAGATGGAACTCTGCTACGAGCCGTTCGAGATCGGCGACGGCCTCGCCGCCACCCTCGCAAGCCCTCCGGCGACGCTGCTGGTGCTGCCGAACGGCTGGGTCAAGGTCGCGGCGGCGCTCCCGTTTGTCTGTGCCGATCTGCGTCGCGATCGGCTCGAACAGGCATGGGATGCCTATCGCAGCGCGTGGCGCGGTGATACAGTGATCGAAGCGGCGCAGCGTGCAGTTGGCGATGCGGCGCAACTCGTCAAGGCGAACCGATGGCAGGTCTTGACGCCGGTGGTGCAACACTGAACGAGGTGAGTCCATGAGCGAACCGAACCAGACGATCGAGCCCGCCAAGGGCGTGGACCAAGGCAAGAAGGTCACCCCCACGCCGCCTGACAAGCCGGTCTGGGAGACGCCCAAGCTCGAAGACGTCTCCGAGCAGGTCATGGCCCAGCCCTACATCCGCTTCACCTGAAGCCTGCCTCGAGCCCGAACCCGGGGCGTTCCGTCGATGACTACGAAGCGCCCCTTTTTCTTGCCTGGCAGCTGACCAACCGCTGTAGCGCGCGTTGTCTCGCCTGCTGCGAGGAATCCGGTCCCGACCGGGCCTGGCGAGATGAATTGAGGCCTCGCGAGGCGCTCGATCTCGCCACCGCGATCGCCGATGCGGGCATCGCCTACGTCGCCTTCGGCGGCGGCGAGCCGCTCGGCGCGCCGCATGCCTGGGACATCTTCGAGCGGCTCGCGAGTCGCGACGTCGCCCTCAAGCTCGAGACCGACGGCAGTCGCATCGACGCGTCGGCCGCCGATCGCCTCGTCGAGCTGGCCGTCGACTGCGTACAGATCTCGGTCGACGGCGCGACGGCGGCGACGCACGAGCGCGTTCGCCCGGGCTCCAGCCATGCGACCGCGATCGGCGCGATCGAGCTCCTGTCGGCGCGCGGGCGGCCTGCGCAGCTCGTGTTCGTGCCGACGCGCCTCAACCTGCACGAGATCATCGCCGCGTTCGACCTTGCGGCCGGGCTCGGCTGCAGCGCGTTCGTCACCGGGCCGCTGATGCGCATCGGCCGTGCCGCCGCCGCCTGGGACCAGCTCGGCTGCGCCGACGACGAATGGCGGCGCGCGGTCGACGGGTTGCGCGAGCGCGCCGCGGCAAGCGGCTCGCACATGGCACTCTCGATCTACCCGTGGGACATCGTCACCGAGATGGAAACGCGGCTCGAGAGCCCGCAAGCCATGTTGCTGGTGGTGCCCAACGGCAAGGTCAAGCTGCTCAACGCCTTGCCATTCGCGCCCGCGGACCTGCGCCGCTACTCGCTCCGGCACGCCTGGCAAGCCTACCGCGAGGCCTGGCGCACGCCTGAAGTGCGCGAGTTCGTGCGGCGCTGCCGCACCGAGCCGGCGCTGCTGCGCCATGCCAACGAGACGTGGCCGCTGCAGCGCGCGGCCTGACGCCAGGTGCAGCGCCGGCGGCAATATGCAGGCTCGCCCTGCTCGCGTACGCACCTCGTTCAACGGACTTCCCTGGAAACGTCTTCGGCCCGCTTGACGAACGCGTCGATCATTGACCGCGAGACGAAATCGACCGCCGGCCTGGCGAGCTGGTCGAGCAGCCCGTGGGAGATCTCGTAGAAGACGTCGAACTCGACCTTGCAGCCGAGGTCGCCGAGCGGGGTCAGCCGCCAGTCGCCGTCGAAGTGGCGAAACGGGCCATCGACCATTCGCACCCGCAACCAATCGGGGCGGTGTTTGGCGTTGCGCGTCCGGAACGAAAAGCGGACCTGTCGATAGGAGAAGTCGAACTTGCCGGACACCCAGTCATCGCTGCGCTCGAGGATCGTTGCACCGACGCAC
>DASXIP010000797.1:0-4023 GCA_036497875.1 Caldimonas sp. | reverse complement strand
GAGCTCGGTATCGAAGCGCGAATCGTTAGTCACCAACTGCAGCGAGTGCCCGCGCCGTAGCTCGACCGAGACGCGAAACGTGCTGCCTTTGCTCACCTCGGTTTCGACGTCGATCTTCCCGCCCATCAAGTCGATCAGGCCGCGGCAGATGGCAAGGCCCAGGCCGCTGCCACCGTAGCGGCGGGTGATGCCGCTGTCGGCCTGGCGGAAGCGCTCGAACAGCGTCGGCAAAGCGCCGGGGTCGATGCCGATTCCGGTATCGCTCACGGCGACTTCGAGGAGGACGCGATCGCGATCGACCGGCCGATGCGTGACCTCGACCGTCACCGACCCCCGCTCCGTGAACTTGACGGCGTTGCCGATCAGGTTGAACAGCACCTGGCGCAGGCGCCCCTCGTCGCCGAGGAGAACCGGCGGCAGCCCGCTCTCGAAGTGGACCCGGAACACGAGCGCCTTCTCGTGCGCCCGGGTCGCCACCGACGCCGCCACGTCCTCGACCAGACGGCGCAGGTCGAACTCGGCGACGACGAGTTCGAGCCGTCCAGCCTCGACGCGCGACAGGTCGAGGATGTCGTTGATCAGCGCCAGCAGCGCTTTGCCGGAGCTGCGGATCGTGCGCGCATAGTTGCGCTGCTGCTCGTTGAGCTCGGTCTTGAGCAGGAGGCTGTTCATCCCGAGCACGCCGTTCAACGGCGTCCGGATCTCGTGGCTCATCGCGGCGAGGAACTGCGACTTGGCCCGGTTCGAAGCCTCGGCTGCAGCCTTGGCGCGCGCCAGCTCGCGTTCCGCCTTGGTGATGTCGCGCATCACGCTGACCCTGCCGCCGTCGAGCGTGCGGCGCTCGATGACGTGGATGACGCTGCCGTCGCCCAGTTCCTGCTCGAACGTCCCGTCGCCGGCGCCGTGCTGCGCGAGGCGCGCCTCGATCCAGGCGCGGCGCTTCGCCTCTGCCTCGGGGTTGGGCGCAATCGTCAGCGCACTCGCCTCGACGATGCGTTCGAAGCTCACGCCGGCGCCGATCACCGACTGCAGGGAAGGGAACATCTCCAGAAAGCGCGCGTTCCAGGCGACGACACGGTCTTCGGAGTCGACGAGGAGAAAGCCGTCGGCCATTGACGCCAGCGCCCGGTCCATGATGCTCTTCGCCCGCGCGATCTCGAGCCGCGCGCGGGCGAGACGGCCGAGCTGCCAGTGGGCCGCACAGCCCGCCGCGACCAGCATCGCGATGAGCGCGGCGGCGACGCCGACGAACTGCGTCCGGTCCTGACGCCAGTCGACGAGTGCCGCCTCCTTCGGAATGCCGGCAGTGAGGCGGATCGTGGGATAGAGGGCCGGGCGGGCGGCGAGGATGGCGGGTGCTCCGTCGAGCCGGCCGGGCGCGTGGATCGCGCTGCCGCTCAAGGCATGCGCGGGCAACGGCTCGGCGAGCCGTTGCGCCAGTTGCGCGTCCTGCGCCGGCACGCTCGCCAGCAGCTCACCGTCGTCGCGCTCGAGCGTGACCTCGAGGCCGGGGATCTGGATCGACTGCGCGAGGATCGTCGTCAGGATCGAGACCGGCACTTCGGCAACGACGAGCACGCGTCGCTGCCCGCCCAGGGCGAGCGGGCGGGCGAAGTAGATCGCCCGCTCCGACGTCGCGAAGTTGAGGATCGGCTTGCTGATCGCCAGGATCGGAATTGTCTGCGCGAGCGAGTCGCGCACGAACTGCGCCGGCAGCGGAATGCCGAGCCGCATCGTCTGCTCGTTCGCTGCCGCGAGCACGTTGCCGTCGGCGTCGACCACCGCCAGGTCGCGATACGTGAGGTCGCGCTTGACGACGGCGCGCAGCTTTCGTCCGGCGGCGCCTGCGTCGAGCGCGCCGTCGGCCGAGACTAGATCGCCCATGTCGTCGAGCAGCAGATCGATGCCGATCAAGGTGCGGTTGAGCGCGGCCTCGGCGCCGCTCGCGAACCGCTCCATGCGCAACTCGGCCTCGGCGATCGATTCGCTTTCGGAGCGGTCGATCAGCCACAGCGCCGCGCCCGCCGTCGCCACGACCAGCGCGGTCACAGCGGCCCAGATCGCGAGGATCAGGCGGCCCGAGTGCAACATGAGGCGGAGTCGACTGGAGTCATCGTCCTCGAATCGTCGCTTCAGGGCAGGGCGATGCCAACCGACGGGCCAATCGTCTGCTTCCAGACCCCGACGCATTGTGGCCCGCAGCGCTTGAGGTAGGCCGGCAGGATGCTGCCGGCGAAGATCTCGCGCTGCTTCGCTGCGTCTGCCGCGCTCGGGGGGACCAGCGTCATGTGGCCTAGGCGGCCGCCGACGCACGTCGCCGCGCCGATGTTGCAGGCGATCCCGTTGCTGGTCTCGTTTTCGGCCTCGTCCCAGATCGCCTGCTCGAGCTTCGGCAATTCGCGCCGCAGCAGATCCCGCAAGTCCTTCGACAAGGCCGACCATGTCGCGCCATTGGCCAGGAAAACCGCGACGCCCCAGTTGACGGGCATGGTGTACAGGTGGGTCGTCACCTCATGCAGGCCGATCGTGTTGCCCGACATCGTTCCGGTGATCGCGCAGTCGATGTTGCCGTTGCGCAGGCTCGCGACGATCTTGGTGAACTCCGTCTGTACCGGGATGCCGCCGAGCGACGTCACCCAGTCGGCCTGGGTCGCGCTGGAGAACCGGACCCTGCGCCCCTTGAGATCGGCGAGGCCCGCCATCGGCTTGGCGCAGAACGTGACCTGCGCAGGATAGGCATAAACCGCGAGAAGCTCGCTGCCGTAGCGCTCGCGCAGCACCTTCTCGAGATGCGGCCGGAAGGCGGCAATGCTGCGTCGTAGCGTCGCGATGTCCGGATTCAGGCCGGCAAGGTCGGGCGCGCCGATCTCGGCGTCGAGCACGGCGCTCAGGTTGAGTAGCGAGGTGCCGAACGGGACCGCGCCGAGCTGGACGAGGCGCAGCATCTCCTGGCCGCGGATGCCCGCGCTGTCGAAAGGCACGATCTCGGCCGTCGCGCGGCCGCCGCTCAGCGTCTTCAGTTGCTGCGTCCAGAACGGTTCCTCGTGCCGCCTGTATTGGTTAAGGGCACCCAGGCCGCCGACGATGCGCAGGTGCTCGATGGCGGGCCCCGGCGTCTGCGCCGCGCACAGCGACCACGTCAACGAGCATGCGAGCAGCGCTGCGCGCAGAGCGAACCGGGCTCTGTTCGCGAGCGCGCTGCAGCGGTCGTCTGGGGTCCCGAACCTGCGGTGGTGTTGTGAATTCATCGCTTGCGGTGTCGACTGTCCATGGGCGCGGGTCGAGCCGTCGACCTGCGCATCTTGGCGATCGGTCACGCCCGCCTGGTCGCTTGTGACAAATCGTTCACCGACCGGTTGTGCCGGCCCGCGAGCAAGCCGGATTCTCGATCGCTTCGGTGCCTCCAGCGCCCACGTGTGGCGCGCGCGCGCCAACATATGCACGGAGCGGATGTCCTGATCGGAGACGAAGCACCGGGACGCTAGCCCCGGCAGGCTGGAGTCGAGCGCCGATTCGCCGGCCTCGGCGCGGCGTCGACGCGAGCGCTACTGCACCGCGACCGTCACCCGCAGGAACGTCGCCGGGATCGTCGTGCGCGCAGCGCTACCGCTCTCGTTCTTGCTGCGAAACAGCGCTTCGAGCTCGCTCTGCAGTGGGTCGGCGCGGCCATTCTTCGCGGCGGCGTCGAAGGCGTTCATCGTCGGCCCGTAGTAGCGCCGGAAGTCGTCGACGTATTGCTCGGGCGTGCCGTCGAAATCGAACGTGAACGTCGCGCGCGTGAGGCTCACCGCCTCGGGAGCGATGCCTGCGGCGGCGAAGCGCTCGCGCACGTGGCTCTCGACGCCCCACGTCATCGGGCTGACGAAGCCCTCGGGGGGCGGAGGCGAATAGGCCGAGCTGATCTTCAGGATCTGCGCGACCAGCGTCGGGTCGTTCGGGATCCAGTTGCCCATGACGATCCTGCCGCCCGGCCGGGTCACCCGCACCATCTCCTTGGCGACGTCGAACGGCCGCGGCGCGAAC
>DASXIP010000796.1:0-3299 GCA_036497875.1 Caldimonas sp. | reverse complement strand
CAGCAGCGCGGCCGCGCTCTCGCCGCAGTTGAGGAGGACGGCGGCGCCGCGGTCGCTGTTGCGCAGCGCGGTGAGCGCGCGCGGCAGTGGCCACGAATGCTCGCCGGGACCGGCGTCGAGCAGATCGAGCACCGAGAGCGGCTCGTGCACGCGCACGAGCACCTCGTCGCTCGGCGTCCAGCGGCCGTGCGTCAGTGCGAGGTGGACACCGCCGGTGCGGTCGCTGTAGGCGCTGCAGGTGAACTCGCCTTGCGGCGTCAGCATCTTGCGCGTGCCGGCGCGCTCGATCAGCGATTCGTTGCGGCTGCGATGCTCGATCAGGCTCGCGATCGTGCCGATCCTGAGGCCGTGGCGCTCGGCGAACGCGACGAGATCCGGTAGCCGCGCCATCGTGCCGTCGTCGTTCATCACCTCGCAGATCACTGCGGCGGGCGTCAGGCCCGCCATCGCGGCGAGATCGCAGCCGGCCTCGGTGTGGCCGGCACGCATGAGGACGCCGCCATCCTGCGCCTGCAGCGGGAAGATGTGGCCCGGCTGGACGAGGTCGCTCGGTTTGGCTTCGCGGCGGACCGCTGCCTGGACGGTGCGCGCGCGGTCGGCGGCCGAGATGCCAGTCGTGACGCCGGTCGCCGCCTCGATCGAGACCGTGAACGCAGTGCCGTGCTGGGCGCCGTTCCTGGCGGTCATGGGCGGTAGCTGCAGCCGCTCGCAGCGCTCGCGCGTCAGCGTCAGGCAGATCAGGCCGCGCGCGTGGCGGGCCATGAAGTTGATCGCTTCCGAGGTGACGTGGTCGGCAGCGAGGATGAGATCGCCTTCGTTCTCGCGATCCTCCTCGTCGACGAGGATGACCATGCGGCCGGCGGCGAGGTCGGCGACGAGCTCGGGGATCGGTGCGATGGTCATGGTGGTTCGATTGTAGGGAGGGGTGGCGCCGCGTGCAGCGGTTGCTCGGCCGCGCCCACGGCGCCGAGCATGCGCTCGACGTAGCGCGCGATGAGGTCGACCTCGAGATTGACCTTGCGGCCGGCGGCGAGCCCGCGCAACGTCGTCTGCTCGACGGTGTGCGGGATGAGGTTGACGGTGAACCTGCAGGCACCGCCCGCGTCGGCGACGTCGTTGACGGTGAGGCTGACGCCGTCGACGGCAACCGATCCCTTGAGCGCGAGGAAGCGCGCCTGCGCCGCCGGCGCTGCGACCTCGAGCCGCCATGACTCGCCCGTGCGCTCGAACCGCGTCACGGTGCCGACGCCATCGACATGGCCGCTGACGAGATGACCGTCGAGGCGGTCGCCCGCGCGCAGCGCCTTCTCGAGGTTGACGTCGCCGACGCCGTCGAGGCCGCTCGTGGCGGCGAGGCTCGCCGCCGAGATCTCGACCCGGAAGCGGTCGCGCGCGGGGTCGCGGCCGACGACCGTCATGCACGCTCCGGCAATCGCGATGCTGTCGCCGACCGCCGTCGCGCCGAGCCAGCCCGGCGGCGTCTCGACGGTCAGCGCCCTGCCGAACGCGCCGCCGCCGCCAAGCGCCTCGATCTCGACGATCCGGCCGACGGCGGTGACGATGCCGGTGAACATGGCTCGATTGTCGTCGCCGGCCGCCGGCAGCGCCGTCGCCCAGGCGTCAGGGGCCGCGCCGGTTCCCGGCGACCGCTAGGCAGGCGACGCAGCGGGCCGCAGGAGGAGGCGAAGATCGTCGCCGACCCGTGCGACGTCGATGAACGAAAAGCAGAATGCGTCGTCGAGCCGGCCGATCGGCGCCAATGCGGCGAGGCCGCGGCCGCTGCCGATGAGGCGCGGTGCGAGGTAGACAAGCAGCTCGTCGACGACTCCGGCGGCGAGCAGCGATGCGTTCAGCTTCTCGCCCGCCTCGACGTGCAGCTCGTTGATCTCGCGCCTGCCGAGGTCGGCGACCATCGCGACAAGGTCGACCTTGCCCGCGGGCGATGGCAACAGGACGATCTCGGCGCCGCGCTGCTCGAGCGCGGCGCGGCGCGCGCGGTCGTCGACCGCGGCGTACACGAGCACGCTGCCGGGCGGCTGCACGATGCGCGCGTCGGGCGGCGTCTCGAGGCGCGAGTCGACGATCACGCGCAACGGCTGGCGCGGCGTCTCGACCAGCCGCACGTCGAGCCGCGGATCGTCCTCGCGCACGGTGCCGACGCCCGTCAGCACGGCGCCGGCGCGCTTCCTCCAGGCGTGCCCGTCGGCGCGCGCCTCGGCGCCGGTGATCCATTGGCTGGTGCCGTCGGCGAGCGCGCTGCGGCCGTCGAGCGACACCGCCGCCTTCATCCGCAGCCATGGCCGGCCACGCTCCATGCGCGAGACGAAGCCGATGTTGAGGGCGAGCGATTCGGCGCCGCCCTCTGCCCATTCGACGACGACGCCGGCAGCGGCGAGGCGCGCCGCCCCGCGGCCGGCGACGAGCGGATTCGGATCGCGGATGGCGATGACGACGCGGCCGACGCCGGCGGCGATGAGCGCGTCGACACACGGTGGCGTGCGGCCATGGTGCGCGCACGGCTCGAGCGTGACGTGGACCGTCGCGCCGCGGACGTCGACGCCATGCGCGGCGGCGTCGCCGAGCGCCATGATCTCGGCATGAGCGCCGCCGGCCTGCTGTGTGTGGCCGCGACCGACGATCGTGTCGCCGGCAACGATGACGCAGCCGACGCGTGGATTCGGGTCCGACAGGCCGACCGCGCGCTCGGCGAGCGCAAGCGCTTCGCGCATCGGCGCTCCGAGCGTCGCAGAAGAAGGTGTAGTCATCGCTTGGTCGTCGCTCTCGCTCATGGCCGGTGTTGCTCGGCCGGCGGCGTGCGCCGACACGGATCGCTGCCGCGCACGACGAGAAAGCTGCGGCCGAGCAGTGCGGCGTCGACATCGAGGTCGATGCCCGCAGACGCGATGTTCGCATCGATCGAGGCGCGATCGTCGTCGGCCGCGAGACGGCAGACCCATCCTTCGCCAGGCGCCACGCCCGACGCAGCATCGACGACTTCGACGGCGCTCGCAATCGCGGCGTAGGTCCGCGCCCCGGGCGCGCCGTCGATCGCTGCGAACGAGCGCGAGGTTCGAGCGCTTCCTCGCCGAGTCGGACTGCTTCCGAGTGCTCGCGCGCGACGTCGCCGGCGAGTCGCAGGTGGCCTTGCAACAGCGGGGGTGGCGAGGGGGGCCGTCGGAGGGGTGTGACCGGCAGAACGCCGGTCAGTGCCACGCTAGATGTCGCGGATCAGTTGACGGAACTCGTCGACGTCCTCGAAGCTGCGGTAGACCGACGCGAACCGCACGTAGGCGACCTTG
>DASXIP010000795.1:0-8462 GCA_036497875.1 Caldimonas sp. | reverse complement strand
CGCGCCGGTTGGTCGCGTTGTCGTCGACGACGAGGATGCGCTTGCCCTGCAGTTCGGGCTGGAGGCCGGCGAACTCGCGCCGCCGGCTCGGCGGCAGCTCGGCGACCGGCGCCGAGATCGTGAAGAGGAAGGTCGAGCCGTACCCGGGCCCGCCGCTCTCGGCCCACATCCGCCCGCCCATCAGCTCGGCCAGGCGCTTGCTGATCGCCAGGCCGAGCCCGGTACCACCGTACTTGCGTGTCGTGCTCGAGTCGGCCTGCGAGAACGACTGGAAGAGCCGCCCCATGCCTTCGGCGCTGAGGCCGATGCCGGTGTCGTGGACCGCGAACGTCAGCGTGACGCGGCCGCCCTCGAGCGTTTCGCTGCGCACCGTCAGCACGACCTCGCCGGTTTCGGTGAACTTGACCGCGTTCGAGAGCAGGTTGAGCAGGATCTGGCGCAGCCGCGTCAGATCGCCGTCGATCGCTGCCGGGACATCGCCCTCGAAGACATAAGCGATGTCGAGCTTCTTCTCGGTCGCACGCGTGCTGACGAGGTCGAGCGCCGACTCGACGCACTCGCGCAAATCGAACGGATGCTGCTCGATGTCCATCCGGCCGGCCTCGATCTTCGAGAAGTCGAGGATGTCGTTGATGATCGTCAGGAGCGCGTCGCCCGACTCGCGCACCGTCTCGACGTAGTCGCGCTGCTCGCCGTCGAGCTTGGTGTCGAGGAGCAGCCCGCTCATGCCGATCACCGCGTTCATCGGCGTGCGGATCTCATGGCTCATGGTCGCGAGGAACGCACTCTTCGCCTCGTTCGCTGCTTCGGCGGCGCTGCGCGCCTCCTGAGCCTGCCGGAACAAGCGCGCGTTCTGGATCGCGATCACCGCCTGGTCGGCGAAGGTCCTGAGCAGCCGCTGCTCCTTGTCGTCGAATCGCCTCAGCTCCGGGCGGCCGACCATGATCGAGCCGATCGAGCTGCCCTCCCACAGCATCGGTGCGATCGCGATGCCATACGTCTCGCCAAACTGCGTCGCGATCCGGCGCAGGCCATCGGGAACGTCGGGATCGTTGAGGACGTCGCCGTAGGTCACCAGGCGTCGTTCGCGGATCGCCTGCTCGGTGGCCGTGCCGGCGAGCGGCACCGGAAAGAGGCTGCGGATGCGCTCGACGCGTTCGCGATCGGGCCCGCGAATTGCGCCGATCGCGAGCCGATCTTCGCCTTCGAGCAGGAAGACGACCAGATCCCGGCCGCTGAAGAGCCTCTCGCAGGCAGCGAGGATCTTGTCGAAAACCGGCGCGGTATCGGCGACCGAGTTGCTGATCGCCTGCAGCACGTCGGAAGTGGCGGTCTGCCGCTCGAGCGCCTCCCTCGTCTCGTTGAACAGACGCGTGTTCTCGATCGCGATCGCGGCCTGGTCGACGAACGAACGAGCCAGCGAAATCTCCTTGTCGGTGAACGCCCGCGGGTAGTTGCGGCCGATGAAGAGCACTGCGACGCATTCGTTCTCGCGCATCAGCGGCAGCATGAGGCTGGCCGCGACGCCGAGGTTGGCGCGAACACGCTCCTCGTGCGGCGTCAGCTCGATGGCGGACCAGTCGGGGATGTGCAGCATCTCCCCGCTCATGAATACGCGCGATGGGAAATTCGCTTCGAGATCGAACGGCACGACGGTTGCGTCCGATGCGCTGAGAGACTTCTCGCCGTCGAACATCGCGACCAGCCGGAAGCCCTCGCCGGCCCGGCGCAGCACGCCGGTGAAGCAACGGCCAAGCATCTGATACACCGACGACGCGATCGCCTCGAACACGGGCTGCACGTCGCCAGGCGACCGGCTGATCACACGCAAGATGGTCGCGGTCGCGGTCTGCTGCTCGAGCGCCTCCCGGGTCTCGTTGAACAGACGCGTGTTCTCGATCGCGATCACCGCCTGGTCGGCGAAGGTCTGCACCAGGCCGATCTCCGCCAGCGCGAACGGTTGTACGCGCAGGCGCAGCAATGCAATCACGCCGATCGCCTTCCCCTCGCGAATCAGCGGCACCGCCAGCACGGTGCGAAAGCCGACGCGCGCCTGCAACTCGCGCACGTCGGGATATTCGGTCTCCAGGAGCGGGACGACGTCTTCGATGTGGATGACACTGCGATTGAGGAACGCCTTGCCCGCGACCGACGTTGCGCTGATCGGCAGCTCGTCGAGGCCGTCGGGGAGAGCCGCCATGGCGTTGAACGTGGTCGCGCGCAGCGTGTCGCCGACAGCGAGCCAGACCCGGCTCAGCTCGGCCTTGCAGAGCAGCCCGGCGCGCTCGGCGACGGCGTGCAGCACCGGATGAACGTCGGTCGGCGATGCACTGATCACCTTCAGCACGTCTGAGGTCGCGGTCTGCCGCTCGAGCGCGTCCTTGGTTTCGTTGAACAGGCGCACGTTCTCGATCGCGATCACCGCCTGGTCGGCGAATGTCTTGAGCACCGCGATCTGCTCGGCCGAGAGGGGGCCGGGCTTCGTGCGCACGACGGCGATCGCCCCGATCGCGACCTGGTCACGCACCATGGGCACGACCGTCGTCGCGCGGTAGCCGGCAGGCGCGAGTCTGCGCTTGCCGGCCTCGAACTCGCCCCCTACCTGCGCGACGTCGGGAACGTCGATGACTCGGCAATCGAGCATCGCGGCGCCGTGGATGTAGGCGCGGTCGAGCGGGAACGGAAACACCTGGCGCCAGCGCGCAGCGAGCGCGGGGTCTTCCTCGGCGATCGAAACCGAGCGGACCTGCCCGCCGTCGGGCAGGCTCACGGCCACTGCCGCCCCCGGGAACAGCCGCAAGCCGCTTTGCGCGATCGCATCGAACACGGGCTGCACGTCGGTCGGCGACTCGCTGATCACGCGCAGGATCTCGGCCGTCGCCGTCTGGCGCTCGAGCGCGTCCTTGGTTTCGTTGAACAGGCGCACGTTCTCGATCGCGATCACCGCCTGGTCGGCGAACGTCTGTGCGAGCGCGATCTCCTGCTCGGCGAACTCGCCCGTCGTCTCGCGCAGGATGGTGAGCGAGCCGAGCGTCCTGCCCTCGCGCAGCAGCGGAACGAACAGGCACGAGCGGTAGCCGAGCGCGATCGCGAGGTCGTGCATGCGCGGGAATTGCTTCGTACCTTCCACTGTGTCGGCGACGGCGACGACGCGGCCTTCGAGGATGCAGGTGCCCGCGCCGCTGCCGCGGTCGAGCGGCCACGGCTTGAGGAAGCCGACGCCCTTGCGCGCGGGAATCACGTCGGACGCGAAGGCGACGTCCTCGATCATGTCTCCGCGCGGCATCGCCAGGTGCACCGCCTTGCCACCGAACAGCCGCCGGCAGCTCTGAACGATCGCGTCGAACACCGGCTGGGTATCGGTGATCGAGCCGCTGATGACGCGAAGGATCTCCGCGGTCGCGGTCTGCTGCTCGAGCGCTTCCCTGGTCTCGTTGAAGAGGCGCACGTTCTCGATCGCGAGCACCGCCTGGCGCGCGAAGGTTTCGAGGAGCGCGATCGACTTCGCCGGGAATCGGCCGGGTTCGGGGCGCCCCACGGCGATCGCGCCGATGGCAAGGCCGTCATGGCGGAGTGGCACGGCGAGCGTGGAACGCCAGCCGGTCTCCGCACCTTTCTGGAGTCGATATTCCGGGTCCAGAAGGACATCTTCGATCTGCGCCGGCCCGCGCTCGACGATGGCACGGCCCTGCGCCGAGCCACGGTCGATCGGCATCGGGAACGCTGCGCGCAGGGTCGCCTCGCCCCAAACCGATGTGCCGCGGTAGCTCACCAGATGGACAAGCCCGCCGTCGACACGGGACGCCGCTCCCATGCTCCCGCCACAGAGCGCCATGGCGCGCTCGGCGATCGCGTCGAACACCGGCTGCACGTCGGTCGGCGAGCTGCTCATCACGCGCAGGACTTCGGCCGTGGCCGTCTGCTGCTCGAGCGCCTCCCTGGTTTCGTTGATCAGGCGCACGTTCTCGATCGCGATCACGGCCTGGTCGGCGAAGGTCTTCAGGAGATCGACCTGGCGCTGCGGCGTCGCGCCCGGCTCCGGCCAGGCGACGAAGATCGCGCCGATCGGCTCGCCATCCTTGAGCATCGGTGCACCGGCTACCCGACGCCATGAGGCTGCGTGCGCGAGCGCGTGGTTGTACTCGGGGTCGAGCATCACGTCGTCGACGCTCAGCGCACGGCCGGACTGGATGACGCGGCCGGCAATCAAGGCACGGTTCGGCGCCGCCGGATACAACGTGTGCGCGACCTTGAGCGCTTCGGCTGGCCAGTTGCGCGTCGCGATCAGGTCGACGAGGCCATCGCGATAGCGGTAGACGGCCGCGACCGCGCTGCCGAACAGTCGGGTCGCGCAGTCGAGGATCGCCTCGAACACCGGCGAGACATCGGTCGGCGACTGGCTGATGACGCGCAGCACGGCGCTGATCGCCGTCTGGTACTCGAGCGCCTCGCTCAGCTCGCGCGTGCGCTGCTCGACCTTGTGCAGCGCCTCGCGCGTTTCGTTGAACAGGCGCACGTTCTCGATCGCGATCACCGCCTGGTCGGCGAACGTCTCGAGCACTGCAATCTGCTCGGCCGTAAGCGGGCCGGGCTTCGTGCGCACGACGGCGATTGCGCCGATCGCGACCTGGTCGCGCACCATGGGCACGACCGTCATCGCGCGGTAGCCGGCGGGCGCGAGGTTGCGCTTGCCGGCCTCGAACTCGCCGCCTTCCTGCACGATGTCGGCAACGTCGACGACGCGGCAATCGAGCATCGCGGCGCCGTGGATGTAGGCGCGGTCGAGGGGGAACGGAAAGACCTGGCGCCAGCGAGCAGCCCGCGCCGGGTCCTCCTCGGCGATCGAGACCGGGTGGACCTGATCGCCGTCGGGCCGGCTCACCGCCACTGCAGCTCCCGGGAAGAGTCGCAAGCCGGTCCGCGCGATGGCGTCGAACACGGGCTGTACGTCGGTCGGCGACTCGCTGATGACGCGCAGGATCTCGGCCGTCGCCGTCTGCCGCTCGAGCGCCTCCCGGGTTTCGTGGAAGAGGCGGACGTTCTCGATCGCGATCACCGCCTGGTCGGCGAAGATGCGCAGCAGGCGCACGTGCTTTTCCGAGAAGACGCTGGGCTCCTCGCGACAGACGCCGATCGCGCCGATCACCTCGCCATCGCGGATCATCGGCACAGCGAGGTTGCTGCGGTAGCCGATCAGCACCGTCGCGTCCTTCAAGTCGTAGTCGGGATCGGCGAGGACGTCGTAGACCTGGATCGCGTCGCGCTCGAGGATCGCGCGCGCCAGGATCGAGCCCCGGCCCGGCTTCCTCGGAAAGCCCGCGTGCATCGCCGCGGTCCCTTCTGCCGAGTCGGCGTGAAACGCGACAAGGTGCACCAGCTCGCCGTCGAACCGGGCGACGCCGCCGATGTTCGCACCGCACAGCGCGAGCGCGCTGTCGACGATCGCCTCGAAGACCGGCTGGACGTCGGTCGGCGACCGCGACAGCACCTGCAGGACCTTCGCCGTCGCGGTCTGCTGCTCGAGCGCCTCGCGCGTCTCGTTGAACAGGCGGACGTTCTCGAGCGCGACCCCGGTGCTTGCCGCCAGCGTCTGCATCAGCCGCAGGTCGGCGTCGGTGAAGGCGTCGAAGCGATCGACGTTCTGGATGCTGAGGCAGCCGGTGACGACATCGCCGATGATCATCGGCACGAAGATCGCCGCCTTTGGCCGCGCAGTTCCCGGCAGTGTCGTGTCGCCGCCGTGGCGGCGCATCACAGCGTCGTCGATCCGGTTCTCGAAGATCGGCTCGCGCGTTTCGATCAACGTGCGCCGTGTCTGCGGCAACGGTCGCGTCAGCGGCTCCGCGAGCACGCCCTTCTCGGCGCTGTACAGGATGTGCTCGAGCCCGCGTGCATCATCGAAGGTCGAGATCAGGACCGACTGGGCGTCGAAGATCGCGCCGATCTTGGCGCCGACGAGGTCGACGATGGCACGGTAGTCGAGCGAGCCGGCCATGCCGCGCTGCACGCTGTTGATCACCGCCAGCTCGGCGTTCCTCTGCTCGGTTTCCTTCAGCAGCCGCTGCGTCTCGTCGAACAGGCGCGCGTTCTCGAGCGCGACGCCCATGCTCGCAGCGATCGTTTGCAGCAAGCGGACGTCCTCCTTGCCGTACGCGTATTCGCGGTCGTGGTTCTGCAGCGAGATCAGGCCGAGCACGCGGTCGCTGCTGACGATCGGGACGCCGACGATCGAATGCGCCCAGTCGGTGCCCGGCGCCGGGCCGATGCCGGCCGCCGTCTGCTCGGCGCGCGTGTTGGCGACGCGCGGCGCCCGCTCGCGCAGGATCGCGTTGAGCGGGCCGCCGGGCTCGAGCGTCCACGGTGGCGGCAGCGGCAGCGGCCGGCCGTGCTCGTAACGGTAGACCACCAGCACCTGGCCCGTCTTGTCGTCCCACCAGGCGATGTTCACGTTGCCGGTCGCGAAGACCTCGCGCACCTTGTCGCCGACCAGGGTGACGATCGTCTGCAGGTCGAGCCCGGCCGAGATGCCTTGCTGGATGGCGTTGACCACCGCCAGCTCGGCCTGGCGCTGCGCGGCTTCCTCGCGCAAGCGATGGCGGTCGCGCACGTCGGCCAGCGTCGAGGCTGCCTGCGCGGCGAGCACTCGGATGGCGTCGCAGTCGGCATCGTCGAGGTCGTCCGATGCGCCCGCGGCGTCGGCGTAGAGCACGGCGAGGACCTCGGACCGCGCAACGAGCGGAACGACGACGCAACGGCGACGCGTTGCGATGCCACGTGCCGACGGCATCGCCCACACGGCAGCGGTGCGCGTCCGCCCGGCTTCCTGCAGTGCAGGGGCGACGATGGCCAGCAACGCCCGCGCATCCTGGCCGCGCGGCAGGTGCGCGGCGACGACGCCGACCCCTTCGGCGGCGCCCAACGCGATCAGCACGCGCCGCGCTCCCCCGAGCGAGCGCGCCTCGCGCACGAGCGCGGCGAGCACGGCGCTCTCGTCAGCCAGCTCGGCGATTCGCAGGCGCGCGGCAACCAGCCGCTCGGCCGGCTTCGCGGCAGGTCGGGAGCGGCGCAAGGCTTGCGCGGCACGCATCGGCGCGGTCCTCCTCGCCCCGGCGGGGCGCGAAGCAGTCTACAGGCGACGGCAGCGGCGCTGCGTGTATCGATCTGCACCGCGATCGCCGTGCGGATCTTCACGTCGGCCCAGGCTGCCGGCGCGCACGCCGCGACCGCGCTTCCTACCATCGCTGACCCCATCGGAGAACGACATGTCCTGGCACGAAGGCCCCGAGACGCGGCCACCCGGCGGCGACGCCGAACGCGACCGCCTGCCGCGGGCGATCGCTGCCCGCCTGATGCGCGCCGGCCGCCTCGCCGGAACCGCGGCGACGGCGGTCGCGCCGCCGCTGCGCGAGCGGTCCCCGCAGCCGCCCGAGCGCTGGTCGCGCGAAGTCTTCGAGCTGATCGAGTGGCGCCGCTTCGAGGCGGTCGTCGAGGCGTTGTTCGCGCAGGCCGGTTTCGAGACGCGCTCGCAGGCGCACGGTGCCGACGGCGGCGTCGACATCTGGCTGCATTCGCTGAACCACGCCGACGGCGAGGCCCCAGTGAGCATCGTCCAATGCAAGCAGTGGATGCGCTGGAAGGTCGGCGTCAACGAAGTGCGCGAGCTGCGCGGAGTGATGGCGCAGCACGGCATCGCGCGCGGCCAGTTCGTCACCACCTCCGACTTCACCGCCGAGGCGCGCGAGTTCGCCGACGGCAACGGCATCGGCCTGCACGACGTCGACGGCCTGCTGCGCCTGATCGCGACCCGGACCCACGAGCAGCAGGATGCCCTGCTGCAAGTCGCCTTCGCCGGTGAGTGGTGGCGGCCCACCTGTGCGAGCTGCGGCATCAAGCTCGTCGAGTGGACAGCGCGGCAGAGCGGCAAGGCGTTCTGGGGTTGCGAGAACTTCGCGCGCGGCTGCGGCACCAGGATGGCGATCCGCCACCGCCCCCGAGAGACGTCCTGATTCCCGGCCGCGCTCCTGGCCGGATGCGCGACTCCACGCAGAGCTATTCTTGGCGGACCCGTTCCGGGTACTTCAGGACACTCGCGTGGATCTCCAACTCGGCGCCAAACGCGCGTTGATCACCGGCGGCAGCCGCGGCATCGGCAAGGCGATCGCACGTGCGCTCGCCCGCGAGGGCGCCAACGTCGCGATCCTCGCGCGCGATCCGGCACGGCTCGCCGCCGCGGCGAGCGAGATCGCCGCTGAAAGCGGGCGCACGATCGTCCCGGTCGTCGCCGACACGACCGACGAGACCCAGGTCAAGACCGCGATCGCCGACGCCGTCCGCGCACTCGGTGGCGGCATCGACATCCTCGTCGCCGCTGCCGCCGAACCCGGCGGCTATGCGCCGCCGCCCAAGCTCGCCGAGATCGACGCGGCGCACTTTCATCGCGAGATGGACACCAAGGTGATGGG
>DASXIP010000794.1:0-3474 GCA_036497875.1 Caldimonas sp. | reverse complement strand
CAAGCAGGTCCACGCCAACCTCAATCCTGGGCTCGAGGTCATCGGCATCCTGCGCGTGATGTTCGACCCGCGGATCACCCTGCAGACGCAGGTCAGCGAGCAATTGAAGGTGCACTTCGGCGACAAGGTCTTTGACACGGTCATTCCCCGCAACGTCCGCCTCGCCGAGGCGCCGAGCTACGGCATGCCGGGGCTGGTCTTCGATCCAACATCCAAGGGCGCACTCGCTTTCCTCGAATTCGGCCGCGAGATGGCGGCGCGTGCCGACGCGCTACGCGCCGCGCCGGTGCGATGACGCGTGAAGCGCCGGCGGGCGTGCCGGCGCAAGCGACCGAGTGGCTGGCGCGCATCGAGGACGCCGGCATCAACGCGAGCGCGCCGCGCGAGCAGCTCTGGGTCGACGGCTGGCTCGTCCGCCGCTCGCCGGGAAAGGCGAAGCGTGCGCGCTGCATCCAGCCGGTCGCTCCGGGACGCCTCGGCATCGACGACAAACTCTCGCAATGCCTGCCGCTCTACGCCGCGGCAGGCCTGCAGCTCTACGTGAGGATCACTCCCTTCGCGCAACCGCCCGGCCTCGACCGGCACCTCGCGGCGCTCGGCATGGCCAGAATCGACGACAGCCTGGTGATGGCCTTGCCGTCGCTCGACGGCGTCGACCCCGACGAATCGGCAGCGAGCAGCGCCGGCCAGGACGAGACCCGCTTCGAGAATGTCGATTCCGCTGCGTTTGCCGAGTGGGTCGGCGCTGCACGCGGATCCTCCCCTGGCGAACGAGCCGCGCACGCCGAGCGCATCGTGCGGGCCCCGGTCCCGCACACAGCGGTCGTCGTGCGCGACGGGCGCGGCGTCGTAGTCTCGGGCGGCCAGGTGGCGATCGAGGGATCGCTCGCGGGCCTCTACGACATCTTCACGATCGACGAGGCGCGCGGCCGCGGTCACGGCGAGCGCGTCTGCCGCCACCTGCTCGGCACCGCGCGGCGTCTCGGCGCGAGCGCCGGATACCTGCAGGTCGACGCAGCCAACGAGCGCGCCAAGGGCATCTACCGTCGGCTAGGCTTTCACGATGCGTATTCGTACCACTACCGAACGCCGGCGTCGTGACGACGGTGTCGGGACGGGGCCCCGGCGCGGGCTAGGCCAGCCCGGCGGCTTCGTCGACGCCGAGGTGCACGTTCATCGACTGCACGGCCGCGCCGCTCGCCCCTTTTCCGAGGTTGTCGAGCCGGCACATCAGCAGCACCTGGGTCTCGTTGGCGAACACGAACAGCTCGACGCGGTTGCTGCCGTTGCATGCCTGGACGTCGAAATGGCCGCCGTCGACGTTCGCCTCGCCGAGCGGCATGACGCGAACGAACCGCTCGCCGGCGTAGCGCGCCTCGAGCAACGACTGAATCTGCGACGCGGTCGTTCCCCGCTTCAGCTCCGAGAGATGCAGCGGCACGGCGACCGAGAGCCCGTTCAGGAAGTTGCCGACGATCGGCATGAACAGCGGCCGCGTCTCGAGCCGGCTGTGCGCCGTCATCTCGGGCAAATGCTTGTGGGCCAGAGACAGGGCGTATGGACGCGGCGAGTCGAGTCGCTTGTCGCCGCCGGCTTCGTACTGGGCGATCATCTTCTTGCCGCCGCCCGAGTAGCCGGTGATCGAGGTCGCGCTGAGCGGCGCCGTCGACGACAGCAATCCCGCATCGACGAGCGGGCGCACGAGCAGGATGAAGCCGGTTGCATGGCAGCCGGGATTCGCGATCCGCTTCGAGGCGCGGATGCGTTCGCGCTGGCCCGGACTCAGCTCCGGAAGGCCGTACGCCCAATCATTCGCCGTGCGGTGGGCGGTGCTCGCGTCGATCAGGCACGTCGACGGGTTCGTCACCAACTGCGCCGCTTCGCGTGCCGCCGCATCGGGCAGGCAAAGGAACGCGACGTCGGCGGCGTTGAGCAGCCGGGCGCGCTCGCCGGCATCCTTGCGCAGCTCGGGCGCGGCGCGCAGCACTTCGACGTCGCTGCGCCGTGCGAGGTACTCGTGGATGCGAAGGCCGGTGGTGCCTTCCTGACCGTCGACGAAAACGAGGGTTGCCATGTTGGCGAAATCCGAGCCGGATCGACAGCATAAATCAGAGCAGCCCCTCGCGCTCGCGCCGCTGCTGCCAGCACAATCGCGGTCGATGGTGACGAAGAAACCGAAGGGCCTCGGGATGGGCCTGGAAGCGCTGCTCGGGCCGCGCGTCGTCGAAGCCGTCGCTGCTCCCGGCGCACCGGCAGCGCCGAACACGCTTCCGGTCGACCGACTCGAGACCGGCCGCTTCCAGCCGCGCACGCGCATGGACGAAGGCGCGCTCTACGAGTTGGCGGAGAGCATCAAGGCGCAGGGCGTGATGCAGCCGGTGCTGGTCCGCGCGATCCCGGGATCGGGCAACGGCGGCGCGCCGCGCTACGAGATCATCGCGGGCGAGCGCCGTGTTCGCGCCGCCCGCCTGGCGGGGCTGGATGAAGTTCCGGTCCTCGTCCGCGACGTGTCCGACCAGGCCGCCGCAGCGATGGCGCTGATCGAGAACATGCAGCGCGAAGACCTGAACCCGCTCGAGGAGGCGCGCGGCCTGCGCCGGCTGACCGACGAGTTCGGCATGACGCACGAGAGCGCGGCGCGGGCGGTCGGACGCTCGCGCAGCGCGACGACCAACCTGCTGCGCCTGCTCAACCTCAGCGAGCCGGTGCAGCAGATGCTCCTCACCGGCGACCTCGAAATGGGTCACGCGCGCGCGCTGCTCGCACTCGAAGGCGCCCGCCAGATCCTTGAGGCCAGCGAGATCGTCGCCAAGAAGCTGAGCGTGCGCGAGGCCGAGCAGCGCGTCGCTCGTGCTGCTGCGCCGGCGACGGCGCGCACGCCGGGAGTGCGCGCGAATCGTCAGAAAGGGCGCGATCTCGAGCGCATCGAACAACAACTGTCAGATGCGCTGTCAGCGCCGGTCGAGATCCGCGTGAAGAAGCGCACGCGCCAAGGCGAGGTCGGCGAGATCGCGATCGCGTTCGCGTCGCTCGACGAGCTCAACGGCCTGCTCTCTCGGCTAGGTCACCCCTCGCAATAGAGGGCAGAAGAGAAACTTCACACACGTGATGCGGTCTTACCAACACCCTCGTCAACGCAATCGCATTTCGGCACGTTGCTTGCTAATCTTGCAGACCAAAGGGGAGCAGGCCCTGGAAGACCTCACATCTCGGGGCTTCGCTCGGGCGACGATCGACGAAGCTTGACAGACCACAGCTGATTGCCAAGGAAAGCTCTGATGGCGCCCCGCCTGGCTCCATCAGAACTTCCCCGGAGCGCACGAAGGCCAAAAGCCGTCGGCGTCTCCCCGCCGCTTAGGAGATCAGCATGGATGTCATCAGCAACTTTGCAGCGCGCTTCGAGCGCAGTCGCGAAGAAGAGCTGTCGATCGAAGAGTACCTCGCGGATTGCAAGCGCAACCCGCTCGCCTACGC
>DASXIP010000793.1:0-5971 GCA_036497875.1 Caldimonas sp. | reverse complement strand
CGTCCCGGTGATCGCCGATCTGCGCCGCATGCTTTCGACGGTGCTCGAGCGCAACGCCGTGCAGATCGAACTGGTCGACCGCAGCCATGGCGTACGCACCGCCGTTTTCCCCGACGCCGAGTTGGCGCGCAGCGCCAACTTCGTCCTCGCGGTCAACGCGCAGATGCCCGCCGAGCAATTGCGGTCGCGCTTCCCGGCGCAATCGAAGCTCGGCCCGTCTGACAAGCTGCGCGACCTCGTCAATCTGCAGCTGGCCGGCGTGGCGCTGCGCTCGTTGCCGACGGCGCCGCGCCAGCTGCCCTTCCACGCCGGCTTCCACTACTTCGAGCTCGACCGCGGCGGCGAGCTGTGGAAGCAGCTCGAGAAGAGCGGTAGCCTGGCGCTGCACGTTGGCGGTGACTTTCCCGCGCTCGAGCTCGAGCTGTGGGCGATCCGCCAATGATCGGCATGGAGGCGGCGCGTGGACACCTCGGCCATCAATGATCCGTTCGCCGACCGCGACGACCAGACCCGCACCTTCATCAAGCCTGACCCGCGCGGCCGCGGTGCCGCAGCGCGCCCAGGGGAGACCAACGTCGACGGCGCTGCCCCCGACGCGGCGATCCCAGATGTCGGCCTGAATCCCCTCGTCGCGCTTGCCAATCCCCTGCTCCTGCTCGTCCCGCAGCTGCGCGCGACGCGCCAGGTTGCCGATCCCGGCGCGCTTCGCACCTCGCTCGCGCAGGGCATCCGCGACTTCGCGGCGCGCGCCGCGGCGCACGGCATCGCTCCTGAGCGCGTGATGGCATCGCGCTACGTCCTCTGCACGATGATCGACGAGGCCGCCGCTGATACGCCGTGGGGCGGCTCGGGCGTGTGGGGACGGCACAGCCTGCTCGCGATGTTCCACAACGAGACCGAGGGCGGCGAGAAGGTCTTCCAGTTGATGGCGCGCCTGGCCGAAAAGCCGGCCGAGAACCGGGACCTGCTCGAACTCATCTACGCGGCGATCACACTCGGCTTCGAAGGCCGCTATCGGGTCGTCGCGAACGGTCACGCCCAGCTCGACGCCGTCCGCGACCGGCTCGCGCAGATCCTGCACAACCAGCGCGGCGACTATCCACACGCGCTCGCGGAGCACTGGCAAGGGCAGCCGGTCAAGCGCGCCGCCTCGCTGAGCTGGCTGCCGCTCGCGGCCACCGCCGGCATCGCCGCGCTGCTGGTCGGCGCGACCTATCTCGGGCTGCGCTCGTCGCTCGAGGCGCGCTCGGATCCGGTGTTCGGCGAGATCCAGGGGCTGCGCCTCACCCCACCCGTCATCGCCACGCCGCAGCCCGCGCCCAAGCCACGCCTCGCACAATTTCTCCAGTCCGACATCAAGGCGAACCTGGTACGCGTCAGCGACGAGATTGACCGCAGCGTGGTCACGATCCGCGGCGATGGCACGTTTGCGACTGGTAGCGCCACGCTCCTGCCCGAGAGCGAGGCGCTGATGGGCCGGATCGCCGACGCGCTCGCGCTCGTTCCCGGCAACGTCCTCGTCACCGGCCACACCGATAACCAGCCGATTGCGCGCAGCGCCCGATTCCCGTCGAACTGGCACCTTTCGGAGGAGCGCGCGAAGAACGTGCGCGACCTGCTCGTCACGCACAAGGTCGCGCCCGAGCGCATCCGCTCCGAGGGTCGCGCCGACGCCGAACCGGTGGTGCAGAACGACACCGCAACCAACCGGGCGCTCAACCGCCGCGTCGAGGTGACCCTGTTCGTCGCCCGCAACCCCGACGCCAGCGCCAGTCGGCCGCAAGGCAAATGATCGCGAAGCTGCTCGGCCTCGTCTTCAACCGCTGGGTGCTGCTGGCGGTGCTTCTGCTGGCGATCTCGCTCCTGGTCTGGATCGCGGGGCCGCTGATCGGCATCACCGGTCGCACCTCGGCCTCGACCTGGTTTCCGCTCGAGTCGGAGTCGGCGCGCTGGATCGCGATCGGCGCGATCACGGCGTTGTTCGCGATCGTCATCGCCTGGCGCGTCTGGCGAGCGCAGCGCGGCAACGCGGCGGTCGTCAACCAGCTCATGGCCGCTCCCGCCGGCGAAAAGAAGGAGGCCGAGAGCGCCGACATGCTCGGCGTCCGCCAGCGCTTCGAGAAGGCGCTCCTCACGCTCAGGCGCGCGCGCTTCGGCGCCGGCGGCGGCATTCTCGCGGGCTGGAAGGCCAAGCTCAACGGCCGCTATCTTTACGAGCTGCCGTGGTACCTCATCATCGGCGCGCCCGGCTCCGGCAAGACGACCGCGCTGCGCCACTCGGGGCTCAAGTTCCCGCTCGCCGATGCGGCCGGCGAGGATGCGATCCGCGGCGTCGGCGGCACGCGCAACTGCGACTGGTGGTTCACCGACCAGGCAGTGCTGATCGACACTGCCGGCCGCTTCACGACCCAGGACAGCGACCGCGAGAACGACCACGCGACGTGGAGCGGCTTCCTGGCGATGCTGAAGCGCACCCGACCGCGCCAGCCGCTCAACGGCGTCCTCGTCACGGTCTCGGTGCCCGACCTGCTGACGCGAACGCTCGCCGAGCGGCGTCAGTACGCAGCCACCGTGCGGCAGCGCCTGCAGGAACTGCACGAAGGGCTCGGCATCCGCTTTCCGATCTATCTGCTGGTCACCAAGTCGGACCTCGTCGCCGGCTTCACCGACGCCTTTGCAACCATTGACAAGGAACAGCGCGCGACGCCCTGGGGCGCGACCTTCCCGGTCGACGGAACGTCGGCGCAAAACCTGCAGCGCTTCGGCCACGAATTCGACGTCCTCGTGAAGCGCCTCGAGGACGGCCTGATCGAGCGGCTGCAGCCCGAGCGCGACGTGGCAAAGCGCGCCCGCATCTACGGCTTCGCCGGCCAATTCGCCGGCTTGCGCGGCGTCCTCCAGGAATTCCTCGAGGTCACGTTCTCGTCGTCGCCATACGAGGCCGACGCGCTCCTGCGCGGCGTCTACTTCGTCAGCGGCACTCAAGAAGGCACACCGATCGACCGCGTTCTCGGCTCGATCGCGCGCAGCTACCGCCTCGAGCGCGCGATCCTGGCGCCGAACCAGGCGAGCGGTCGCAGCTACTTCCTCTCACGCCTGCTCGGCGAGGTCGTGTTCGCGGAGAGCGGTCTCGCCAATACCGATCTCAAGTGGGAACGCCGCCGCACCGGCATGGTCGTCGCGGGTTACGCGACGATCGCAGTCGTGACCATCGGCGCGATCGCCGCGTGGCTGGTGAGCTACACGAACAACCGTCGCTACGTCGACGAAGTCGCGCAGCGCGTGCAGCAGGTTCGCAAGCTCGTGCAGACCACGCCCAATCGCGCTTCGCCCGACCTGCTGCCGATCCTGCCTGCGCTGGCGGCGACGCGCAGCCTCGCGGGCACGAGCGCTGTTGTGCCCTGGAAGCTCGGCTCCGGCCTCTACCAGGGCAGGAAGCTCGACAGCGCGGCGCGCAACAGCTACCAGCGAATGCTCGTCGATGCGATGCTGCCGCGCATCGGGCTGCGCGTCGAAGAGCAGCTGCGCCAGGCGAGCAACGCGAGCGAGACCCAGTACGAAGCTCTCAAGATGTACCTGATGCTGCACGACGTGCAGCATTTCGACCCCGATGCGTTGAAGAGCTACCTGTCGAACGACTGGGACCTGCTGTTCGGCCGCTCGCTCACCGGCGAGGAGCGCGAGCAGCTCGACACCCATCTGACGACGCTGCTCGCGCAGGGCCCGGTGGTCTCGCCGCTCGCCGAGGACAAGGCGCTGATCGAGTTCCACCGCTCGCGACTCGCCGCGACCACCTTGCCGCAGCGGATCTACAACCGCATGCGGCAGCAGGGCCTCGGCAAGGACGTTCCCGAGTTCACCGTTGTCCGTGCCGCCGGCAACAACGCTGCGCTCGCGTTCGCGCGCGCGAGCGGGCAGCCGCTGACGAAGGGCGTCCCCGGCCTCTTCACGTACGACGGCTACCACAACAGTTTCCAGAAGGCGGTGCAGAGAGTCGCCGACCAACTCGCCGACGAGCAGGCGTGGGTGATCGGCGTCAAGGAACCGCAAAAGGACGCGGTCGCGGCACTGCGCGGCAGTGAGCCGTTGCTCGACCAGGTACGGCGTATCTACCTCAACGAGTACGCGCAGCGCTGGGACGAGTTCATTGCCGACATCCGGCTCGTTCCGATGAATGGCGGCATCACCCAGCTGATCCAGACGGCGCGCCTGCTGTCGTCGGCAGAGAGCCCCCTGCCGCCGCTGATGAAGGGACTGTCACGGGAGACGACGCTGCTGTCGTCGAGCAACAAGAACATCATCGACAAGGGTCTCGACAAGGGCACCGGCGTGCTCAAGGACGTTCGCGAAGCGATCGCGGGCAAGGTCGCACCGCGCCCGGCCGACGCGGGCCAGCCGATCGAACTCATCGTCGACGACCGCTTCCGGGGCCTGCGCCAATACGTCGTCGCACCGGAGGGCGGCGGCAAGGCGCCGCTCGAAGACACCATGGCACTCCTCGCAGAGGTGCAGGTCATGCTCAACGCTGCCGATGCCGCGATCAAGAGCGGCGCCCCGGCGCCGCCCTCTCCGGTGCCGGTGAAGGTCAAGACCGAAGCGCAACGCCTGCCCGAGCCCGCGCGGTCGATGATGGACGCGATCGGCGACAGCAGCTCTCGGATTTCGCAGCTCATGGTGCGGCAAAACCTGAGTGGCGAGGTCCGCTCGCAGGTCGGCGAGTTCTGCCAGCAGGCGGTCGGCGGCAAGTACCCGATCGATCGCAACTCGGCGCGCGACGCGACGCCGGCCGACTTCGCGACCGTCTTCGCTCCTGGCGGCAAGATGGATGTGCTGTTCCAGCAGCGCCTCGCGCCTTTCGTCGACACGACCAAGCGACCGTGGCACTTCCGACCGGTCGAGGGCGGCGCTCCGCTCGGCATCGACACCGGCACTCTGCCTCAATTCCAGCGCGCTCAGGCGATCCGTGAAACCTTCTTCCAGGCGGGCGGCGGCCCCAAGCTCGCGCTGACGATCAAGCCGATCGACATGGACACGACGCTCAAGTCGATCATCATCGACGTCGACGGCCAGATCGTCCGCTACGACCACGGCCCGCAGATCCCGACGCCGATCGTCTGGCCCGGGCCGCGCTGAACGATGCAGGTGCGCGTGCAGGTCGATCCACCCGGCTCGGGGACGACGTTCGGCTCGGTGTTCGAAGGACCCTGGGCACTCCTCAGGCTGTTCGACAAGATCAGCTTCGAGCCGATCGCAAACTCGCAGACCGCGTTCAAGGCGGTTCTCGACGTCGGCGGCCGCAAGGCCGTGTTCGAGGTGGCGGCGAGCAGCGTTCGCAACCCGTTCCTGCTGCCGGAGCTGCACGACTTCCAGTGCCCGATGGGACTGTAGGCACGAACGAGCGCCCGTGGACAAGCTTTCCTACGACGACCTGGCAGACGTCGCGGCCTGGTACGGCAAGGTCTCGTCGCTCGGCGACTTCGTGCAGCGCCGAGTGCCGCCCGAGTGCCTGCAAGCGCTTGACAGCTGGCTCTCGGCAGCGATGCGCGACGGCCGCGAGCAGCTCGGCGAGCGCTGGCTCGATGCCTACCTCGCCGCACCGGTGCTGCGCTTCGCGTGGGCGCCGGGGATCATCGATTCGCAGTGGTGGTTCGGCCTCTTGATGCCAAGCTGCGACAGCGTCGGCCGCTACTTTCCGCTCATCATCGTCCAGCCCCGCGTGCGCGCGCCGGAGGACCGGATCGCGCTCGACCATCTCGAGCTCTGGTACGAGCACCTCGCGCACGCGGCGCTGCACACGCTCAGCGACGACGGCGGTTCGCTCGACGCGCTCGAGGCGGCGCTGCAAGAGTCGCCGCCCTGGCCGACACCCGGACAGCCGGCGACGGTGACGACCCGCGAGCTGCTGCATGGCGACCATCTCGGCCTCGCGCCCGCGGCGACGCTGAACCAGTGGCTGCATGGCCTGGCGCTG
>DASXIP010000792.1:0-9248 GCA_036497875.1 Caldimonas sp. | reverse complement strand
CGACGGGATTCGTGATGTCCATGTAGAGCGCGGTGCGGATGCCGTAGTACAGGCCCTGGAAAACGTTGTAGACGATGCTCGCGGCCCAGAACGTGAAGACGAGGATCGACGACGGATGCGGACGGTTCGGCTGGTTGATCTCGACCGGCATGATCCAACCCGCCTTCCACATCACCCAGGCGAGCCAGAGCGTCGGCACGACGGTGATGAAGGCGAACAGCGCGAGCGTGCTGCGCCGGCCGAAGCGGTCCGAGATCCAGCCGCCGAGGATGCAGAACGGCGCGAAGATCACGGTGCAGACGAGGTTGAGCTGCGCGAACTCGTTGTCGTTCAAACCGAGCTCGACCGCGAGATTCGACTGCAGCGCGAGGCTGAGCGCGTAGGCGCCGGCGGGAAGCAGCGCCGCGAGCGCGCCGATCAGCGCCGCTCGGGAGCCGGTGAACGAAGTCCACGCCTCGCGCACGAAACGCACGAGCTCGCGGCCGATCGTGCTTGCCGCGCGCGCCTGCGCTTGCGCAACGGTCATCGCCTTCTCGCGTAACGGAATGACGACGAACGCCGTGACCGCGAAGATCGCCGCGCAAACGAACACGTAGGTCGACTTGAACGGCATTGCCGTGGTGAGAAAGAGCACGCCCGAGCCGCCGATCGTCTGGCCGATCGACGCGCCGGCGAACATGAAGCCGTTGGCCGAGCCGCGCTCGTCCTCGGGCAGGACGCTGACGGCGAGCGCATCGATCGCGACGTCCTGCGTCGCACCGAACGCGTTGTGGAGGAAGATGACCGCGGTAAAGAGGCTCAGCTGGCCGACGAAATCGACGCCCATCGCGATCAGCAGGGTGCCGATCATGCCGAGCTGCATCAGGAAGATCCAGGTGCGGCGCCGGCCGAAGCGGTCCGACGAGAAGACGTCGACGAACGGGCCGACCGCCCACTTGCAAGCCCACGGCAAGTAGAGCGACGCGACGAAGGCGCCGATCGCCGCCGGCCCGAGGCCCTGGCGCCGCATCTGCGACGCGATCGCTGTCGCCGTGAAGCCGAGCGGGATGCCTTCGGTGACGTAGAGCAGGAAGAACGCGGTCAGCCGCCCCTTGCGGCTCGCGAGCAGGTCCGGGAGGCCCAAGCGCATGCGGCGGCACGGTAGCACACGCGGCGACGAGGAAACGCGGACGTGCTGCGACTTGCGGCGGTGCCGCGGGCGGACTCAGTGCAGGTCGCGCCGTCGACCCTTGAACGCCTTCGGACTGATGACGTTGCCGTCGCGCTCGATCGCCGAGCGGCGCGCGCGACGAATCGCCTCCCTCGTCTCGCGCCGCGCGCGCAACTCGGCGGCGGGCCAGAGGATCGCGCGATGGACGCGGTGCCGCCAGATCTCAGCGCTCCTGCGAACCGAGGCGTCGACGCGGGCGCGCCTGCGCGGCCTGAGGAGCATCCGCACCAGCAACAGGACGCAGGCGACGACGATGGTGGCCGCGAAGATCTTCTCGACGACGTTCATGGTGCAGGAGACTCGTTCGCCGCCATCGTAGCGCGCTTGCGACGGCGTCGCGGACGACGTCGACCTCCGACATGTCCCTACAGGGGTACTCGTCGACGAGCGGCAGAATGTAAGTCGCAGGACACTCTGCCGTGCGTCCCTGGCGAGGCGGCGCACCCGACGATGGAACACCCCACACCCGACCGCCCGCCACCGGCACCGAGCGCCGAGGGCGAGCGGCTGCAACCGGCTCCCGATCACGCCGAGGAGGACCTCGCCGGAGCCACCGACGACGCGGTCCCGACCCGTTCGTCCAGCATGCTGCCGATGGTCGGCCTCGGCGGCTCGGCCGGCAGCATCGCCGCGCTGCAGGGCTTCTTCTCGGCGGCGCCGAGTGACAGCGGGATGGCGTTCGTCGTCGTCATGCATCTCTCGGCGGAGCACGAGAGCGCGCTCGCGGAGATCATCCAGCGGACGACGTCGATGCCGGTGCAGCAGGTGCACGACCAAGCCAAGGTCGAGGCCAACCACGTCTACGTCATCCCGCCGGGCAAGACGCTGACTTCGATCAACGGCCACCTGCTGTGCGGCGACCTCACGCCGTACCAGGGCCGCCGCGTCGCCGTCGACCTGTTCTTCCGCACCCTCGCCGACACCCACGGCCCACGCGCGGCGGCGATCGTGCTTTCGGGTGCCGACGGCGACGGCGCGATCGGCATCAAGCGGATCAAGGAGCGCGGCGGCCTCACGATCGCGCAGGACCCGAACGAGGCCCAGCATTCCGGAATGCCGCGTTCGGCGATCGGCACCGGCATGGTCGACTGGATCCTGCCCGTCGCCGCGATGCCGGCGCGGCTGAAGGAATATGCGCGCATCCTCGGCCGCCTGAAGCTGCCGCCCGAGGACGGCCCGCAGCCGGCCGAGCCGGCCGAGACGCCGGCCGACGAGCTCGAAGCGGCGCTGCGCGAGCTGCTGACCTACCTGCGTGCGCAGACCGGGCGCGACTTCAGCTATTACAAGCGGGCGACGATCCTGCGCCGCATCGGCCGGCGGATGAGCGTCAACGGAATCGAGGACGTGCGGGTCTACCTCGACTTCATGCGCACCCACCCGGGCGAGGCGGGCGCGCTGCTGAAGGACCTGCTGATCAGCGTCACCAACTTCTTCCGCGACCGCGACGCCTTCGATGCTCTCCAGGAGCAGCTGCCGACGCTGTTCGACGGCAAGTCGAGCGGCGACGAGTTGCGCGTCTGGGTGGCCGCGTGCGCGACCGGCGAGGAGGCGTATTCGGTGGCAATGCTGCTGAGCGAGTTCGCGCGCAACCTCGACTCGCCGCCGCGGCTGCAGATCTTCGCGACCGATCTCGACGAGGACGCGATCCGCATCGCCCGCGACGGCCTCTATCCGCCGGTGATCGCGGCCGACGTCTCCGAGGAGCGGCTGCGCCGGTTCTTCAGCCGCGACTCGCGCGGCTTTCGGGTCGGCGCGGAGATCCGCGAAGCGGTCGTTTTCGCCAGCCACGACCTGCTGAAGGACGCACCGTTCTCGCGCCTCGACCTCGTCACCTGCCGCAACCTTTTCATCTACCTGAGCCCCGACGCGCAGCGGCGCGCGCTCGAGATCATTCACTCCGCGCTCAGGCCGCGCGGCCGGCTCTTCCTCGGCGTCTCCGAGACCGTCGACGTCAGCGACCACCTGTTTCGCGTTGTCGACCGAAAGCACCGCATCTTCGAGCCGCGCCCGGCGCGCCATCGACGCGTGCCCCAGATCGGCGCCGAGGGAGCGTTGGCGCGGGCGATGGGACTGCGCCTCGACGGCAGGCCGGCCGCCGCTCTCGGCCGAATCGGCATCGGCCGCAGCGCCGCCTTCCTCACCACGCGTCCGAGCGCCGAAGCGCTCGGCGTCTCGTCGTGGCGCGAGCTGCACCTGAAGCTGATCGAGCGCTTCGCGCCGGCATCGGTCGTCGTCACGAGCGACTACGAGATCGTGCATCTCTCCGAGCGTTTCGGTCACTACCTGCACTATGCCGGCGGCGAGCCGACGACCAACCTGCTGCTCGCCGTCGACCCGGCGCTCACCGTCGATCTGCGCACGGCCCTGCTGCGCGCGAAGGGCAGCGGCGAGGCGATCGAGACGGCGCGGCTCGCGTTCGGCGGCGAGGACGCCGAGTCTGTCGTCATCCGCGTCAGCCGCGCCGACGATCTCGCGCCCGGCTTCCTGCTCGTTGCCTTCGTGCCGCAGGCCGACGAAACGCCGGCGCGCCCGGAGTCCTCGACGCCCGAGGATGACGCCTACATCGGCACCCTCCAGCAGCAGATCGACGAGCTGAAGTGGCACCTGCGCGACGCCACCGAGCAGGGCAACGTCACGGCGCAGGATCTGAAGGCGAGCAACGAAGAGCTGCAGGCGATGAACGAGGAGCTGCGCTCGGCGACCGAGGAGCTCGAGACGAGCCGCGAGGAGCTGCAATCGATCAACGAGGAGCTGACGACCGTCAACCAGGAGCTGAAGGGCAAGGTCGACGAGCTGAGCCGGGCCAACGGCGACCTGCAGAACCTCATGGCCGCGACCGCGATCGCGACGCTCTTCCTCGACCGCAGCCTCGGCATCTCGCTGTTCACGCCGTCGGCGGTCGAGCTCTTCAACCTGATCCCGGCCGACGTCGGCCGGCCGATCAGCAACCTCGCCAACCGGCTCGACTATCCGCAACTCGGCGACGACGCCAGGACGGTGCTCGAAAAGCTGGTGCCGATCGAGCGCGAGGTGCGCTTCGAGGAGCGCTGGCTGCTGGCGCGACTGCGGCCGTACCGCGGCGGCGACGATCGCATCACCGGCGTCGTCCTCACATTCGTCGACATCAGCGAGCGGCGTCGCGTCATCGAGGCGCTGCGCGAGTCGGAAGCGCTCTTTCGCACCATCGTCACGCAGGCTGCGGCCGGCGTCGTCCACACCGGCCTCGACGGCCGCATCACCCTTGCCAACGCGCGCTTCGGCCGGATCACCGGCCGCGTTCCCGAGGAGCTCGTCGGCACATCCGTGCTGGCGATCGTCCACCCCGACGACCGTGACAAGAACGCCGAGGCGTTTCGCCGCCTTGCCGCCGATGGCACGCCGTTCGAGCTCGAGAAGCGCTACCTGCGCGGCGACGGCAGCATCGTCTGGGTCGGCTCGTCGGTCACCCCCGTGCTCGACGCCGCCGGCAAACCGAGCGGCGCGATCGCGGTCGTGCTCGACATCGGCGACCGCCGCCGTGCCGAGCAGGCCGGGCGCGAGTCGGAGGAGCGGCTGCGCCTGATCGTCGAGAACTCGCGCGAATACGCGATCGTGACGCTCGACCTCAAGCGCCGCATCACCGGCTGGAACAGTGGTGCCGAGAGCCTGACCGGCTATCTCGCCGACGAGGTACTAGGCGAGAGCGGCGACATCCTGTTCACCGAGGACGACCGAGTCGGCGGCGCGCCGCAGCGCGAGGCGCAGCAGGCGCTCGAGGAAGGCCGTGCCGCCGACGAGCGCTGGCACCGGCGCAAGAACGGCAGCAGCTTCTGGGGCAGCGGCGTGATGATGGCGATGCGCGACGGCGATCGCGGCCAGCCGATCGGCCTGCTCAAGATCTTTCGCGACCAGACGATGGTGCGCGCTGCCGGGCAGGCGCTCGAGACGAGCCGCGCCGAGCTCGTCCAGGCGCTAGTCGACAACCGCAAGGCGCGTGCCGAAGCCGAGGCGGCGAGCCACGCGAAGGATCGCTTCCTCGCCATCCTCTCGCACGAGCTGCGCACGCCGCTGACGCCGATCGTGATGGCGCTGCATGCGCTCGAGCGCAGCCCCGAGCTGCCGAACGCGCTGCGGCCGACGGTCGATCTCCTGCGCAGGAACGTCAAGGCCGAGCTGCTGCTGATCGACGATCTGCTCGACGTCACCCGCATCTCGAGCGGCAAGCTCGAGATGGCGCGCGAACGCACCGACATGCACGAGGTCGTGCATGCCGCGGCCGACGTCTGCGGCGGCGACTTCCACGCCAAGCGCCAGAACCTCGGCCTGGCGCTGCATGCCGCGCGTCACGTCGTCCCCGGTGACCCGGCGCGTCTGCAGCAGGTGGTCTGGAACCTGCTCAAGAACGCGGCCAAGTTCACTCCCGTCGAGGGCGAGGTCCGCGTCGTCTCGAGCAACATCGACGATCGCCTCGTCCTCGTCATTGCCGACACCGGGATCGGCATCTCGAGCGACGCGCTGCCGTCGATCTTCGATGCCTTCGCCCAGGAAGGACCGTGGGTGACGAGCGAGTTCGGCGGCCTCGGGCTGGGTCTCGCGATTGCCAAAGCAACGGTGGAAGCGCACCAGGGCACGCTCTCCGCCGCCAGCGGCGGGCGCAACCAGGGCGCGACCTTCACGATCGAATTGCCTCTCGCCTGACCCTGCGTCCATGGACTCCTCGCGACCTCCGGGCGCCTCGGGTGCCGCCGCTGGGCATGCGGCGAGCGCCCGGCCGCTGCGCATCTTCATCGTCGAGAACCACGAGGACACCCGCTTCCTGCTCGGGCTGCTGCTCGAGCAGCTTGGCCACACCGTGTTCTCGGCGGCGACGTTGCACGACGCGCTCGCGGCCGTTCCGGCCGCGCGTTGCGACGTCCTCATCTCCGACATCGGCCTGCCCGACGGCGACGGCTGTGACCTGATGACGCGCCTCGGCGCCGAGCGGCCGCGCTACGCGATCGCGATGAGCGGCTTCGGCCAGACGTCGGACCGGCAGCGCAGCCTCGGCGCCGGCTTTCGCCACCACCTCCTGAAGCCGGTCGAGCCGAACCAGCTCGAGATCCTGCTCGACGAAGCGGCACGCGAGCTGCGCGAGGCCGAGCGAAGCCGGCGAACGGCGACGTAGGGTCGCTCGCGGCCGATCGCGGCGACGCTCGGCCGACCTCAGCAATCGGTGCGTACGAGGAGTACGCTTCTGGGCTCGCCACGCTCCGATGAGGCGTGGTGTTCACTTCTGATGGAGGAGTTCGATGACGACATTGCAGATCAACGGCAAGTCGATGACTGTCGACGCCCCGGACGACACGCCTTTGCTTTGGGTGGTGCGAGACCACCTCGGCCTCACCGGCACCAAATTCGGCTGTGGCATGGCGCTCTGCGGCGCCTGCACCGTCCATGTCGATGGCGCCCCCGCCCGCTCTTGCCAGACACCGCTCTCCGCCGCGGTCGGCAAGAAGATCACGACCATCGAGGGAATCGGCGCCACGCGTACCGGCAAGGCAGTGCAGAACGCATGGCTGGCGATCGGCGTGCCGCAGTGCGGCTACTGCCAGGCCGGGCAGATCATGAGCGCGACGGCGCTGCTCGAGAAAAACCCGAAGCCGAGCGACTCCGACATCGACAGCGCGATGAACGGCAATCTCTGCCGCTGCGGAACCTACACCCGCATCCGCAGCGCGATCAAGGTCGCGGCTGGAATGAAGGGAGAAGCATGATGGACCTGCACACTCTCATCACGGCCAAGCACACGGGCACCAGCCGGCGCACCTTCCTGAAGACTCCACTTGCCGGCCTCGTGCTCGGCATCGGTCTGCCCGGGTTCGGCCATGCGGCCGACGAACCGCAGAAGTACGGCGGCGACGGCATGCCGCAGGGCCTGCGGGACAGCCCGAAGATCTTCGTATCGATCGCACCCGACGGGACGGTCAGCATCATCGTCAGTCGCTCCGAAATGGGCCAGGGCATCCGCACCAGCCTGCCGCGGATCGTTGCCGACGAGCTGGAAGCCGACTACAAGCGCGTGCAAGTCGTGCAGGCGCCGGGCGACGAACTCAAGTACGGCAACCAGGACACCGATGGCTCGCGCAGCACGCGCCATTGGTTCGATCCGATGCGACGCTGCGGCGCGGCGGCCCGGCAGATGCTCGAGCAGGCTGCGGCCAACCAATGGCACGTGCCGCTCGACCAGGTCGAGGCGCAGAACCACCAGGTCGTCCACAAGCCGAGCGGTCGCCGGCTCGGCTACGGCGCGCTCGCCATCGCGGCGGCCAAGCTCGATGTGCCGCCGCGCGAATCGCTGAAGCTGAAAGATCCGTCGAAGTTCCGCTATATCGGCAAGAACGACACCGCGCTCACCGACGGGCCCGTCATCGTCACCGGCAAGTCGCACTACGGCATCGACACCCGTCTGCCAGGGATGCTGTACGCCGTCGTCGCGCGTCCGGCGGTGCTGGGCGGCAAGGTGAAGACCTTCGATGCTGTCGAGGCGATGAAGGTGCCCGGTGTCGTCAAGGTGTTCGCGATCGACGGCACCCCGCCGCCTTCGGAATTCATGCCGGTCGGCGGCGTGGTGGTCGTGGCCAAGGACACCTGGGCGGCGATCCAGGGGCGCAAGGCACTCAAGATCGAGTGGGACGACGGCCCAAACGGCAGCTACGACTCGGTGAGCTATCGAGCCGAGCTGGAGGCTGCGGTCAAGAAACCCGGCGGCAAGGTCGTGCGCAACGAGGGCGACGCGTACGCGGCGCTGGCCAGTGCCGCGAAGAAGCTCGAGGCGGACTACTACGTGCCGCACTACGCGCATGCCACGATGGAATGCCCGGCGGCCGCCGCGCGAATCGTCAATGGCGCGTGCGAGGTCTGGGCGCCGAGCCAGTCGCCTCAGGCCGCCCGCGACCGCGTTGCGAAGGCCCTGAGCCTGTCGGCCGACAAGGTGACGGTCAACGTCACGCTGCTGGGCGGCGGCTTCGGGCGCAAATCCAAGGCCGACTTCGTCGTCGAGGCCGCGCTGGCGTCGAAGGAGATGGGCGGAACGCCGGTGAAGGTGACGTGGACCCGCGAAGACGACCTGCACAACGACTACTTCCACGCAGTGTCGGCGCAGCATCTGGAAGCCGGACTCGATGCCAACGGCAAGGTCGTCGCCTGGCTACACCGCACGGCGGAACCGACGATCATCTCGATCTTCGCCCCCGACCCGAAGACCCTGGCGCCGTTCGAGCTGGGACTGGGCCTCACCGGGATGCCATACCAGATTCCGAACGTGCGCATCGAGAACCCGGAGGCGATCGCCCACACGCGGATCGGCTGGCTGCGATCGGTGAACAACATCCAGCATGCCTTCGCGGCGCAATCGTTCATCGCCGAGGTCGCGCAGGCGCAAGGCAAGGACCATCGCGACTTTCTGCTGGGCCTGCTGGGATCCGATCGGCGGATCGATCCGCGCACGATCAGCGAACCGTGGAACCACGGCGAATCGCCGGAACGCTATCCGATCAACACGGGGCGGCTGCGCAAGGTCATCGAGCGGGCCACCAAGGAAGCGGACTGGGGACGCAAGCTCCCCCCGGGACAGGGTCTCGGACTCGCGGCGCACTACAGCTTCGTCACCTACGTGGCGGCGGTGGTCGAAGTCGCGGTCAGCCCGGCGGGCGAGCTCGTGATTCCGCGCGTCGACATCGCGGTCGACTGCGGACCGTACGTCAACCCCGATCGCGTGCGCTCGCAGATCGAAGGTGCGTGCGTGATGGGGCTGAGCCAGGCGATCGTCAGCGAGATCACGTTCAAGAATGGTCGCTCGCAGCAGGACAACTTCCATCAGTTCGAGATCGTTCGCATGAACGTCGCGCCGAAGCGGGTCGTTGTCCACGTCATGCCATTCGACTCGTATGACATGCCGCTTGGCGGTGTCGGAGAGCCCGGGGTGCCGGTGATCGCGCCGGCCTTGATGAACGCGATCAATGCGGCGACCGGAAAGCGGATCCGAACCCTGCCGTTGCGCGACCAACTGTCGGCGCCGGTC
>DASXIP010000791.1:0-1619 GCA_036497875.1 Caldimonas sp. | reverse complement strand
GCCGTTCTGGGCGCTACGCGCGCCGGTCACGCCAGGCTGCCGAGCGAGGCGGGTGCATGGCGGCGAGCGTGGCGGCGCCTCTGTCGCCGGCGCGGCGCGATGGCCGGCCTGATCGTCGCTTGCGGGTTCGTCGTCGTCGCGCTGCTGGCGCCGTGGCTCGCGCCCTTCGACCCGGTCGAGACGAGCTGGAGCGCAATCCGCCAGGCGCCGTCGGTGACGCACTGGTTCGGCACCGACGAGATCGGCCGCGACGTCCTTTCGCGCGTCATCTGGGGGACGCGCGCGTCGCTGCTCGCTGGCGTTGTCTCGGTGTCGATCTCGCTCGCGCTCGGCGTGCCGATCGGCCTCGCTGCAGGCTTCGCAGGCGGCTTCGTCGACGCGTTGATCTCGCGCATCACCGACGCCTTCCTCGCCTGCCCGTTCTTGATCCTCGCGATCGCGCTCGCCGCGTTCCTCGGCCCGAACCTCACCAACGCGATGATCGCGATCGGCGTCTCGGCGACGCCGATCTTCGTCCGCCTGACGCGCGGCCAGGTGATCAACGTCAAGGTCGAGGACTACATCGAAGCGGCGCGCGCTCTCGGCAACCCGCCCTTCCGGATCGCCTGGCGCCATGTGCTGCCGAACATCCTCGCGCCGGTGCTCGTGCAGGCGACCCTCGCGATCGCCGCGGCAGTGATCGCCGAAGCGAGCCTGTCGTTCCTCGGCCTCGGCCAGCAGCCGCCGGCGCCGAGCTGGGGCAGCATGCTCAATGTGGCGAAGAACTACGTCGACAACGCGCCGTGGATGGCGATCTGGCCGGGGCTCGCGATCTTCCTCCTCGTGCTCTCGTTCAATCTCTTCGGCGACGGCCTGCGCGACGCCCTCGACCCGCGCCAGCGCTGATCGCGCCGACGCAATGGGAGACGATTTCGAAATCCCTAGCGACGGCCGTCGGCGCATCCGCGTCCGAGGCACGGGCGACACCGCCGAACTGCAACGCTTCTTCGACGCCAACCGCGCGTACTTCCTCGCCGTGACCGGCGAGCCGCCACGCCGCGACGAGGCCGAGCGCGAGTTCCGCGACGCGCCGGGCCGGAGATGCCGTTCCGCGAGATGCTCTTGCTCGGCTTCGTGGACGAGGATGGCGAGGCGCTGGTCGGCATGGCGAGCGTCGTCGCCGACTTGATCGCCGAGCACGTCTGGCTCCTCGGCCTCTTCATCGTCGCCTCGTCGCCGCACGGCAGCGGCGCCGCGCAGGCCCTCTATCGCCGGCTCGAGCGCTGGATGGTCGAGCGCGGAGCGCAGTGGATCCACCTCGGCGTCGTCGCCGGCAATGCGAAGGCGGAGCGGTTCTGGCTGCGCTCGGGCGATCTCCAGGGGCGCGAGCGCGGTCAGCTCGAGATGGGTCGAAAGTCGAACCTGCTGCGCGTCCTGGTCAAGCCTCTCGCCGGCGGCGCGATCACGACCTCGCTCGACCTCGTCACCCGCGAACGGCCGGGCGCGCCGTGAGCTCGCCCCGTGCCCGCCGCGCCGTGCCGGGCCCCCTATAGTCAGTCATGCATTGCGCTTTTCCCCCCGAGCGACCATGAAGTGGGACGTCGCCGTCCGCAAGACCATGGGCGCCGGCGCGCACTCGT
>DASXIP010000790.1:0-1597 GCA_036497875.1 Caldimonas sp. | reverse complement strand
CGAGCAGCAGCTCCTGCATCAGCTCGCGCGTCTGGTGGTCGAGCGCGCCGAACGGCTCGTCCATGAGCAGGATGCGCGGGCCGTTGGCGAGCGCGCGCGCGATCGCCGTGCGCTGCTGCATGCCGCCCGAGAGCTGCTTGGGGTAGTGGTGCTCGAAGCCGACGAGGCCGACCTTGGCGACGAAGCCGTGCGCGATGTGCAGCTGCTCGGCGCGCGCAACGCCGCGCTCGCGCAGGCCGAAGCAGATGTTGTCGAGCACCGTCAGCCACGGGAAGAGCGTGTAGCTCTGGAACACCATTCCGCGGTCGGCACCCGGGCCGACGATCCGCCGACCGTCGAGCAACACCTCGCCCGCGCTCGGCTGGTCGAGCCCGGCGACGATGCGCAAGAGCGTGCTCTTGCCGCAGCCCGACGGGCCGAGAATGGTGACGAAGTCGTTCTCGGCAACGTCGAGGTCGGTCGCGCGAATCGCCACGGTCGGCTCGCCGTGGCGCGCCGGAAAGATGCGCGTCACGCCGCGGACGGCGAGGCGCGCCGACGCCGCAGTGATCGTCATCGGCCGAGCTGGGCCCATGGATAGAGGCGCCGGTTGAGCCAGGCGAAGAGGACGTCGCTGATCAGGCCGATCACGCCGATGACGATGATGCCGAAGATGATCTGGTCGGTCGCGAGCAGCGCCTGGCTGTCGGTGATCATGTGGCCGATGCCGGTCGAAGCGCCGATCAGCTCGGCGACGATGACGTAGGTCCACGCCCAGCCGAGCACCATGCGCAGCGCCTCGGCGATCTCGGGCGCGGCCCCGGGCAGAAGCACGCGCCGGATCAGGCCGCGGTCGCCGACGCCGAGCGTGTACGCCGCCTCGACGAGGTCGCGCCGGGTGTTGCCGACGATGACGGCGATCATCAGCACGAGCTGGAAGAAGCTGCCGATGAAGATGAGCGCCAGCTTCTGCGCCTCGCCGATCCCGGCCCAGAGGATGAGTAGCGGAATGAATGCGCTCGCCGGCAGGTAGCGCGCGAAGCTCACGAACGGCTCGAAGAACGCCTCGATCGGCTTGTACGCGCCCATCGCGACGCCGAGCGGCAGCGCGAGCAGCGCGGCGATCGCGAAGCCGCCGAAGACACGCCACACGGTCCAGCCGATGTCCCAGCCGAAGCCCATCTGGGTGAGCAGCGCCCAGCCCGAGCGCAGCATCGTCAACGGGTCGGCGAGGAAGGTCTTCGGCACGAAGCCGCCGAAGGTCGCGATCGACCAGGCGGCGACGAAGACGACGAAGAAGGCGACGCCAAGCGCCAGCCGCGCGCCCGGCGCAACGGGAACGAGCGGCTTCATGCCTCGGCGCGAGCGCGCCGCGGGCCGGCGCGCCGTGGTGTCACTTGATGAACTGCGTGTCGGCGAGCTTGGTCATGTCGGGCAGCGACTTGATGATGCCCGCTTCCATCAGCAGCTCGGCCGCTTCCTTGCTGAACTGCGCGTGCTCGCCGGCGAAGAACTTCTGGTTGGCGGCGCGGTCCTGCCAGCGCAGGTACTTCTGGCTGCCTTCGAAGGCCTCGCCGCTCTGCTTGACGTCGGCGCCCATGATCTCGAAGCTCTTCTT
>DASXIP010000789.1:0-2190 GCA_036497875.1 Caldimonas sp. | reverse complement strand
GTCGCCGCCTTCGCCGTCATCGGCGAGCGCGGCAGCGTCGCGATCGCTCGGCGCCGAAGCGCTCGGCTCCTCGCGCATCGACGGCGCCGCGCGCTTCGGCCCGGCGCGGCGCGCCTGCCATGCGCCGTGCGCGATCACGCCGGCGAGCACGATCCCGCCGAGCGATGCCAGGGCGACCGTGAGCGTGCTCACCGATGTCGTTCCGGGCCGAGCGCCGGGCTGCTCCCAAGCCGCCCCGGGCCCCCGCGCGGGGCGGACCGACGTACCTGGCGGCCCGGAGGCTCCATTCAGGCGGCCTCGGCGAGCTTGATCGCCCCTGGCATGTCGACCGTGACGATCCGCGAGACGCCCTGCTCCTGCATCGTCACGCCGATCAGCTGCTCGGCCATTTCCATGGCAATGCGGTTGTGGCTGATGAAGAGGAACTGCGTCGCCTTCGACATCTCGGTGACGAGCCTGGCGTAGCGCTCGGTGTTGGCGTCGTCGAGCGGCGCGTCGACCTCGTCGAGGAGGCAGAACGGCGCCGGGTTGAGCTGGAAGATCGCGAACACGAGCGCGATCGCCGCCAGCGCCTTCTCGCCGCCCGAGAGCAGGTGGATCGAGCTGTTCTTCTTGCCCGGCGGCTGCGCCATCACCTGCACGCCGGCGTCGAGGATCTCGTCGCCGGTCATGACGAGACGCGCCGTGCCGCCGCCGAAGAGGGTCGGGAACATGCGGCCGAAGTGATCGTTGACCTGGTCGAACGTCGTCTGCAGGAGTTCGCGCGTTTCGAGGTCGATCTTCCGGATCGCGTCCTCGAGCGTCGCCATCGCCTCGCCGAGGTCGGCGTTCTGCGCATCGAGGAACTCCTTCCTTTCACGCGACTGGCCGAGCTCCTCGAGCGCGGCGAGGTTGACCGCGCCGAGTGCTTCGACCTCGCGCTGCAACGCGTCGATCCTGCCCTGCAGGCCGGCGAGCTTGACGCTGCCTTCCTCGATCGAGGCGGCGATCTTGTCGCGGTCGACGCCGGCGGCGTCGAGCTGCTCGGCGTATTGCGCGCCGCCGAGCTGCGCCGCCTGCTGCTCGAGCTGCAGCGCGCCGACCTTGTCGCGCAGGGGCTGCAGCGACTGCTCGTGGCCGAGGCGAACCTCGTCGGCGCCGCGCAGGCGCTGCGAAAGATCGTCGTAGAGGCTGCGCTTCTCGCCGAGCCGCTGCTCGTGGTCGAGCCTGGCGGCGAGCGCCGCCTGCAGCTCGACCTGCGCCGGCTCGTCGGTGAGCTGCGCGTGCTCGTCGGCGAGCGCGGCATCGGCCGCCAGATTGGCCTGCAGCTGCTCGCGCGCGGTCTCCGCCTGCCGTTCGAGCTCCTGGCGACGTGCCGCGAACGAGCGCAGCTCGAACTGCGCTTCCTGCAAGCGGCGTTCCTGCGCACGGTGCTGGTCGCGCGCGGC
This sequence comes from Caldimonas sp., assembly GCA_036497875.1. GTDB lineage: Bacteria > Pseudomonadota > Gammaproteobacteria > Burkholderiales > Burkholderiaceae_C > Schlegelella_A. The sequence goes on along the minus strand of DASXIP010000789.1, from coordinate 763 downwards.
ATCGAGCGCCGCGCTCGCCGCGAGCATTGCCTCGTCGAGCTCGGCGTGGCGCTCCTGCGCGGTGCCGAGGTCGGCATCGAGCGCGTCGAAGCGCGACTCGCCTTCGCGTTTGCGCGCTGCGAGCTCGGCGAGCTCGTTCTCGAGCGCCGCGCGTTCGCCGCCGAGCTGCTCGCGACGCTGGCTCGTCTGCTCGACCAGCTGCGTCAGGCGGACGAGCTCGAGATGCTGGCGGTGCGCTTCGGACTGCAGCCGCGTCGCTTCGCGCTGGCTCTCGGCGAGATGCGCGGCGGCGTCGGTGCTCGCCGCCTCGGCACGGACGAGGCGACTCTTCGACTCCTCGCTGACGAGCGCCTGCGCGCGCGTCTGCCGCTGCAGGTTCTCGATCTCCTGCGCGCGAGCGAGGAGGCCGGCCTGCTCCGAATCGGGGGCGTAGAAGCTGACCGCGAATTGGCTCACCGCGTGGCCTTCGCGCGTCATGATCACTTCGCCGTGCGTCAGGCTCGAGCGCGCGGCGAGCGCGGCGTCGAAGCCGCTCGCCGTGTAGACGCCTTCGAGCCAGTCGGCGAGCAGCGCGGCGAGGCCGGCGTCGCCGAGGTGCAGCAGGTCGGCGAGTCGCGGCAAGGTGCGATGCGACGCTGCGTAGTTCGCGCCCGGCGCGGTGAAGAACGCGAGCCGCGCCGGCGGCGCGTCGGCGGCGAACGCGCGCACCGTGTCGAGCCTGCCAATCTCGAGCGCACCAAGCCGCTCGCGCAGCGCCGCTTCG
>DASXIP010000788.1:0-2417 GCA_036497875.1 Caldimonas sp. | reverse complement strand
GGATCGGCGCGGTCGGCGCGGCGCGGCTGCTGAACCGGCACGGCCAAATCGAGTCGTTCCCGGCGGCGGTACTCGGCGAGCGCCGTGACGAAGCGCTCCTCTTCAAGCGGCTCGCGACGCTGTGCACCGACGCAGACCTCTTTCAAAGCGCGGAGGCGCTGCGCTGGCGCGGCCCGACCGACGCGTTCGCTGCGTGGGCCGAGCAGGCCGGTGCGCTGCGCCTCCTCGAGCGTGCGCTCGCGGCCCGGGCCAAGCTCGGTTGAAACGCAGTCGCGCGCGGGCCCCGCGACGCGTCAGGCGCTCGGATCGATCAGCACCTTCGATCCGGTCGCGCGCCGGCCGTAGTCGCTGATCGCCTCGGCCTGCAGGGCGCCGGCGAGCGAGACGGTGCGCGTGTAGCGGCTCGCGAACGTCGTCTTCAGCTCGCGCGCGACGCGCGCCTTGAGCACGTTCGCAGCGTCGGCGCCGATCCGCTGCAGGAAGGGGAACAGGAGCCAGCCGCCCATCGCCCAGGTCATGCCGAAGTTGCGGACGAATTCGGTCGGTCCGGTGTCGAGGCCGCCGTAGAGGTAGACCTGCTTCAGCGTCGCCGACCCGTAGCGGCTGTATTCCTTTGCCGTCCGGTTGAGCGCCGCTTCCATGGCACCGAGGATCTGGCCGGCGAGGCGGCCGCCGCCGATCGCGTCGAACGCCAGCGTCGCACCCGTCTCGACGAGCGCCTGCGTCAGCTCGTCGATGAACGCCGGCGACGACGTGCTGACGACGTGACGCGCGCCCTGCTCGCGCAGCAGGGCGGCCTGCTCGGGCTTGCGTACGACGTTGACGAGCGCGATGCCGTCGGCGATGCAGATGCGGTTCAGCATCTGGCCGAGGTTCGACGCCGCCGCGGTGTGAACGAGCGCCCGGTGTCCCTCGCGGCGCATCGTCTCGGTCATGCCGAGCGCGGTGAGCGGATTGACGAACGACGACGCGCCTTCGGCGGCGGTCGTCCCGGCCGGCAGCGGCAGGCAGAGCTCGACCTTGACGGTGCGGAACTGCGAGTACATGGCCCCGCCGAGGACCGCGACCGTCTTGCCGAGCAGCGCCTGCGCGGCGCTGCCGCTGCCTGCAGCCACGACCGTTCCCGCGCCTTCGTTGCCGACCGGCATCGACTGGCCGAGGCGGCCGGCCATCGCCTTCATCGCGGCGTCGGGAACGCGCGCCGTCGCGACCGTGCGCTCGCCGCTGCCGCGGACCGCGAGCGTCGCGAGGTCGGCGGCGCCGAACAGGAGGCCGATGTCCGACGGATTGATCGGCGTCCCTTCGATCCGCACGACGACCTCGTCGGCCGCCGGCGCGGACGTGGCGACGCGCACGAGCGACAACTCGAGCTCGCCACTCTCTTTGACGAGAGAACGGAGTTGGAGCCCGTCCTTGGGCACGGTCTGGTTCATGGCGACTCCGGTGACGACTGCAGGCTCGCAGTGTCGCGCCAATCGGCGAAGCTCGCGTCTTGCCCGCGACCGGCGGCGACGCTGGCAAGCGTGCCGTGCGCGACCGTGAGAACGACATCAGCGGCCGTCAACCAGCTGGGCGAATCCTCCCGACCGGAAGCGCTCGACGACGAAGTCGACGAAGGCGCGCGTCTTCGTCGGCAGCAAGCGCCGGCTCGGGTAGTAGAGCGCGATCGAGCCGGCGTCGCTGTACCAGCCGGGCAAGACGCGCACGAGCTCGCCCGAGCGTAGATGCGCAAATGCGAATGGCATCGGCAGCAGCGCAACGCCGAGGCCGAGCCGCGCCGCTTCGGCGATCGCCTCGGGATCGCTCAGCACCAGGCGCGCGCGGCACGGCACGGTCTGCTCGCCCGGCCGACGCGACCGCAGCGTCCAGGGCCGGACTCGGCCGGTCGGCGACGAGCGCCGCATGATGCCGTCGCACATGGCAAGGTCGTCGGGGCCGCGCGGCAGCGGCCGCCCTGCCAGGTACGACGGCGCCGCGACCGCGACAATGTGCACCGGCGCAAGCTCGCGCGCGACGACGCCCGATGCGAGGGGGAAGCCGCCGCCGATCGCAGCGTCGAATCCCTCGCCGACAAGGTCGACCTGGCGGTCGTCGAAGTGCCAGTCGGGCACGACGCGCGGATAGCGGACGAGGAACTCGGCGAGCAGCGGAACCAGGAAGTTGCGGCCGAAGCCGTGCCCCATGCTGACCTTCAGGGTGCCCGTCGGAGCGTCATCGAGGCGACGCACGCCGGCGAGGGCGCGCTGCAGCGCGGCGAGCGGGGCGTCGACCTGGCGGAGGAACCGTTCGCCGCCCTCGGTGAGCGCGAGGCGGCGAGTGCTGCGCTGGAAGAGCCGGACGCCGAGGTCGGCTTCCAAGCGGCCGACGTTCTTGCTCACTCCGGCCGGCGTCAGGCCGAGGACGCGCGCAGCGGCGGA
>DASXIP010000787.1:0-1687 GCA_036497875.1 Caldimonas sp. | reverse complement strand
CAGCGTCGGCTCGGCCCGTTCCCAGAGCGCCTGCGTGACCGGGCGCTGCAGGAAGATCGACTGGCCGAGGTTGCCGTGCGCGAGCTGCGCGAGCCAGTAGCCGAACTGGACGGGCAGCGGCTGGTCGAGGCCGTACGAGGCTCGCAACTGCGCGATATCGGCGGCGGTCGCCTGCTCGCCGAGCATCACCGCCGCGGGATCGCCCGGCGCCAGGCGGGTGATGAAGAAGACCAGCGCCGCCACCAAGAGCATCACGACCGCCATTCCGGCGAAACGCGATGCGAGATACCGCGTCATGTCACTTCTGCAGGCCCGTGTTCCAGAAGAACGGCCAGGGCATCGCGACGTAGCCGTCGAGCTTGGCGGAGCGCGCCGTCACGCTGTTGAAGTTGCCGACGCGGATGTAGGGCACTTCGGTGTACACGACCGACTGGATGTTGCCCCACAGCGCGCCGCGCTTCTTCGCATCGGACTCGGCGTTGAACGCGGCCAGCGCCGCGTCCTTGGCGGGCGAGCTCCACCAGCCCGGCGCGCCGTCGCCGAGCTGCGGCGGCGTCAGCGTCGGCTCGGGCAGCACCGCCGAGTGCGTGATGTAGATGTCCCACAAGGCCGGGTCGTTGCGGCGCTGGATCAGGGTCGACCAGTCGACCACCTGCATGTCGGTCTTGAAGCCGGCGGCCTTCAGGTTCTCGGCCATTACCAGAGCGATCCGGTAATGGAAGTCGTACTGCTGGCTGGTGAGGATCTTGATCGGCGTGCCGTCGTACTTCGCAGCACTGACCATCGCCGCCGCCTTCTTCGCGTCGCCCTTGCCATAGTGCTCGGTTCCGGCGGTCGAGTAGAACGGCGTGTTCTTCGCGTAGTGGCTGGCGTCGGCGCTGTAGAACTTCGGATCGCCGAAGCCGGCGCCGAGCATATCGGCGTCGTTCAACGAGGTTTGCACCGCCTGGCGCAGCGCGACGTTGACGAGCGGGCCCTGCTTCGTGTTCAGCACAAGGTAGGGAAAGCCGAACGGCGCCGTCAGCACCGGCTTGACGTTGGGCGCGCTCTCGAGGCGCGCGTACGATTCGACGGGCAGCAGATCGGCGAAGTGGTACTGCCCGGAGAGCGCCCCCTCGACTCGCGTGTTGGCGTTGGGCACGGGAATGAAACGCAGCTCGTCGAGCAGGGCTTCGCGCTTTCCGGCATAGCCGCTCGCCGGTTCGCTGCGTGCGCTGTAGCCGTCGAAGCGGACGAGCTGCACGTACTGGTCGGGCCGACGCTCCTTGAACATGTAGGGGCCGGTGCCGACGAATTGAGTGAGCGGCGTGGCGATCGACTCCCGGGCCATGATCGCGGCGAAGCCGTTCGGCAGCGCCAGGTGCGCGAGTAGCGGTGCGTAGGCGCGGTTGAGCGTAATGACGATCGCATTCGGCCCGCTCGCCTCGACGCTCTTGATCTCCTTGGCGACCGCCTTGCCGCGCGGCGCCATTTCCATCCAGCGCTTCAGCGATGCGAGCACGTCGTCTGAAGTCATCTCGCGGCCGTTGTGGAACTTCACGCCCCTTCTGAGCTGGATCGTGTAGACCAGGCCACCGTTCGAGATCGCCGGCAGGCGTTCGGCGAGCATCGGCGCCACGTTCCAGTTCGCGTCGAAGGTGTACAGCAACTCGTAGACGTGGAGCATGATCGTGCCGACGAGGTCGGC
>DASXIP010000786.1:0-6476 GCA_036497875.1 Caldimonas sp. | reverse complement strand
GCCTTTTGCTTTTCGAGCAGCTTTTTCTTGCGCGTGATGTCGCCGCCGTAGCACTTGGCGATCACGTTCTTGCGCAGCGCCTTGATTGTCTCACGCGCGATGATGTTGGCACCGATCGCCGCCTGCACGGCAACGTCATACATCTGCCGCGCGATGAGCTTGCGCATCTTGGCGACGATCGCCCGCGCGCGGAACTGCGACTGGCTGCGGTGGAGGATGATCGCCAGCGCATCGACCGTTTCGCCGTTGAGCATGATGTCGACCTTGACGACGTCCGCGGCGCGGTATTCCTTGAACTCGTAGTCCATCGACGCGTAGCCGCGCGAGACGCTTTTCAGCTTGTCGAAGAAATCGAGCACGATCTCGGCCAGCGGCATCTCGTACGTGAGCAGCACCTGGCGGCCGTGGTAGGCCATGTTGATCTGGTTGCCGCGCTTCAGGTTCGCGAGCGTCATCACCGGGCCGACGTGCTCCTGCGGCATGTAGAGCCGGACGGTGACGATCGGCTCGCGGATCTCGGCGATGCGGCCGAGATCGGGCATCCGCGACGGGTTCTCGACCCTGAGCACCTCGCCGCTGTTGAGCTGGATCTCGTAGACGACCGACGGCGCGGTCGTGATCAGGTCCTGGTCGAACTCACGCTCGAGCCGTTCCTGCACGATCTCCATGTGGAGCAGGCCGAGGAAGCCGCAGCGAAAGCCGAAACCGAGCGCCTGGCTCACCTCGGGCTCGTAGCGCAATGACGAGTCGTTGAGCTTGAGCTTTTCGAGCGCATCGCGGAGCTGGTCGTACTCGCTCGCTTCGGTCGGGTAGAGGCCGGCGAAGACCTGCGGCTGGATCTCCTTGAAGCCGGGCAGCGGCTCGGTCGCGACGCCGGCATTGTTCGGCAGCTTCTTCTCGAGCGTGATCGTGTCGCCGACCTTCGCCGCCTGCAGCTCCTTGATGCCGGCGGTCAGGAACCCGACCTCGCCCGCGACGAGCCTGTCGCGCGCCACCGCCTTGGGCGTGAAAACGCCGAGCTGGTCGGCGCCATAGACGGCGTCGCTCGCCATCATCCGGATCCGCTCACCGTGCAGGAGCCGGCCGTCGACGACCCGCACGAGCATGACGACACCGACGTAGTTGTCGAACCAGGAGTCGACGATCATCGCCCTGAGCGGCGCCTCGGGATCGCCGCGCGGCGCCGGCATGCGGTGGACGACCGCCTCGAGAATCTCGTCGATCCCCTCGCCGGTCTTGGCGCTGCACGGAATGGCGTCGTCGGCGTCGATGCCGATGACGTCCTCGATCTCGGCACGCGCGCGCGCGGGATCCGCCTGCGGCAAATCCATCTTGTTGAGCACCGGCACGACCTCGACGCCGAGATCGAGCGCGGTATAGCAGTTCGCGACCGTCTGCGCCTCGACCCCCTGGCTCGCATCGACGACCAGGAGCGCCCCCTCGCAGGCCGACAGCGAGCGGCTGACCTCGTACGAAAAGTCGACGTGGCCGGGAGTGTCGATCAGGTTGAGCTGGTAGATCCGGCCGTTGCGCGCGGTGTACTCGAGCGCGGCGGTCTGCGCCTTGATCGTGATGCCGCGCTCGCGCTCGATGTCCATCGAGTCGAGCACCTGCGCTTCCATTTCGCGATCAGACAGGCCGCCGCAGCGCTGGATCAATCGATCGGCGAGCGTCGACTTGCCGTGATCGATGTGGGCGATGATCGAAAAGTTGCGGATCTGATCCATGCTTACGGCGGCGAGGCATCGCGCTCGACGTTCGAAGACAGGAAGGTCTCGCTCGCGGCCCGCTGCAACCCTGACTGCGTCGATTTCAGGTCTCTAAAACGGCGCGCAGGGGGGACAAAAAAAAGGCACGTCGAAGAGATGACGCGCCTTCCAACAAAACGTATGGCAACTGCTTGTTGGGACTTCATTGTATGCAAAAGCCCCCTCCGCAAAGCCCTGCGGGGCCTTGATTTCTCTACGTTGCAGCCCGCCAACAGCAATTCTATCCACAGATTGTTCACAAAGCCTTGTGGACGTCCTGGGGGCAATTCCGAGCCCAAAACCGGGCCCCGGCGCCGGTCTGGCGCCGAGCGCCAGTGGTCTATTAGTGGCTGCGGCTCGGTGTCACGCAAAGATGGAGATGTTTGCGCGCGCACACACTCGTTTCTACCCGCCCGGGCGGACGATCACGAACCTGGCCGTGTCGCCCTGTCGAACCAGCAGTGTGACCGGCTTGGATTTGTCCAGCTTGGCCAGCAGCCCCTCGAACTGCTTCGCGCCCGTCACCTCGACGTTGTCGAGGCTCAGGATGAGGTCGTTTTCCCGGATCCCGGCCCGTGCAGCCGGCCCCTCGACAGTGTCGACGCGGACGCCATTCCTGGTCTTCGCGTCTCGCTTCTGGGCGTCGGTCAGGTCGGAGACGGCCAATCCGATGCTCGTGACCGGTGTCGGCTTGGCCTGACCCTCCGGCATCTGACGGGCGACGACCCGCTCGGGCTCGAACTCGGCGACGACGACGCTCAGGTCGCGCGTGCTGCCACGCCGGAATACCTGCAACGTCGCCTTCGTCCCCGGCTTGATGTTGCCGACGATGCGCGGCAGCTCGACCGAGCTGTCGACCGACCGGCTGTCGACGCGCGTGATGATGTCGCCAGGCTCCAGCCCGGCCTTGTCCGCGGGGCCGCCCGATTCCACCGACCGCACGAGCGCACCCATCGCCTTGCCGAGGCCGATCGCCTCGGCGACCTCGCGCGTCACCGGGTCGATGACGACGCCGATCCGGCCGCGGATGACGCGTCCACTGGTACGCAGCTGGTCGGAGACGCGAGTCGCCTCGTCGATCGGAATCGCGAACGAGATGCCCATGTAGCCGCCGGAGCGGCTGTAGATCTGCGAATTGATGCCGACGACCTCGCCGCGCATGTTGATCAGCGGGCCACCCGAGTTGCCGGGATTGATCGGAACGTCGGTCTGGATCAGGGGCAGCAGGTCGCCGGTGTCGCGCGACTTCGCGCTGACGATGCCCGCGGTGACGGTGCTCTCGAGGCCGAACGGCGAGCCGATCGCGATCACCCACTCGCCGACCTTCAGCTTCGAGACGTCGCCGATGCGCACCGTCGGCAGCCCGGTCGCCTCGATCTTGACGAGCGCGACGTCCGAGCGCTTGTCGATGCCGATCGTCTTCGCCTTGAATTCGCGCTTGTCGGCGAGCGTGACCATCACCTCCTCGGCACCGTCGAGGACGTGCGCGTTGGTGAGGACGTAGCCGTCAGCGCTGAGGATGAAGCCGGATGCGAAGCCGCGCTGCTGCGGCTCGTTGTCGGGCTGCTGCGGTCGTGGCCCCGGGCGTTGCTGGCCTGGCGGCTGGCCGAAGAACCTGCGCAGCAGCTCGGCCATGTCGTCTTCGGGATCACCCGATCCGCCGCGCGCCTGCCGGCCGCGCTCGAGCGTACGAATGTTGACGACTGCCGGGCCGACCTTTTCCACCAGCTCGGTGAAGTCGGGCAGACCTTGGGCGTTGCCGGCCGCCGGCGCCGCCGAGGCGAAGATGGAGAACGCCAACGCGAGCAGCGCGTGCACGACGCGTGACGACGACGGCAATTGCGGAGAAAACCGGACAAGCGACATGGCTGGGCGTCGCGGAGCGACGAAATGCGACAACGAGGAAGCCGCCGAGGACGCCAAGCCTAGGGCCTTTTGCGTTCGAGCGCTGCGGCGAACATTCTGAGCGTTGCCGGCGGTGTGTCGCCGACCACGGTGACCCACCAGTCGCCCTGGCGCTGCGCGAGGGTCGACGTCGCGCCGACCACGACCAGCACCGGCCGGGTGTGCCGATCCGGCCTGAACGGCTCGATGAACACCGAGACATAGGTCAGGCCGTCGGAATAGATGCTCTGCAGGACCGGCGGCGACGCGGCTGCGCTGCTCAACTCGCCCGGCACCTCGATCTGCCGGCTCACGCAGCCCACCCAGCGAAACCCCGGCGCTAGCTGGCGCATCGCCCATCCTTCGGACTCGAGGCGGGTCGGCGTCAGCACCGGGCGCACGACGTGATAGCCGTCGAGCCTGTGCATCGCCTGCAGGACCGTCTCGGGCTGCGGCCGCACGCCGATCACGACGTCCGAGAACGCCGACGTCTCGAGCACGTCACCCTTGGCTCCGATCACTTCGGCGCGCAGCAGCAACCCAGAGGCGTGGTCCGCCCACAGCCGATAACCGTAGCGCAGGCCGTCACGCGCCTGGACCGTGAGGACGTCGGCATCGTGGCCAGCGACGCGCTCGCTGCCGTCGGCGCGAACGTCGTACCAATCGCCAATGCCGTCGTCGCCCGCCTGCAGCAGCGCCGGAAACGAGTTCAGCATGCCGCGCTGCTCGATCATCGCGACGTGGCTGGCGGGCCAGACCGTCTGCACGACATCGTTGTGGCGATAAACCTTGCGCTGCTTGCCATCGAGCGATTCGATGCGTTCGTACTGGTTCGGCCCCTCGCAGAAGTGCGAGATGCGCGCGCTCGCCACCGAGCCGCCGCCGCTGACGACGAAGGTGCCCTGGAAGTTGCGTCGGCTCGCCGCGTCGTGAACCCGCAGCAGCCAGGAACGGACCTCGCTCTGCGGCGCCGCCGACGGCGTGCCCGCCTGGCCACAGGCCGGGCCGGCGTGGGCGAACGCAGCCCAGGCGAGAGCCAGCGAAACGACGGCGCGCAGGACCACGGGCGCCGTCGCGATCAGCGAGACGCTGTGTCGACGGTGGCGCTGCGCAGGAACGCCGATGGCACGCCGAGCGCCGAGGTGCCCGAGAACTGCTTGTGCGCGGCGAGATAGCGATCGAGCTGCGCGTCGCGGAGCAGCCGCGCGTCGGTGACGACCGCTTCGTCGGCGTCCTGGGCCGCTGGCATCGCCGGCGTTGCCGCGGCGATCATGGTCGCCGCGGGTGCGCGGTCGACGCTCGCCAGCGCGGCAGGCGCCGAAGCGTCACCCGGACGCAGTAGCGAGTAGGTGCCGGCAACGAGGACAAAACCCGCAGCGATGGCGCCGCCGACGGCCCAGCCCACGCGCGAGCGCGCAGCGACCTTGCCCGGCGCGAGAACGACCGGCTCCCGCTGCAGACGGCCCCGGACGGCGGCACAGAGCTGGCGGTCGTGCCGCGGATCCGACGCCAGGTCCTCGGACCGCAGGACGTCGCCGATCAGATGCCAGGCGTGCCAGTCCAGCCGAGCATCGGCACTGGAGGTCCAGGCTGCGCACACCACGGCCGGCTCGATGCCGTCGAGCTCGCCGTCTGCCAGGGCAGACAGCCGTTCCTTCGCCAAATCGTCAAAAGGTCCCATCGCCATCGCAACTCTCCGCAAATCGCATCCGTCGGCCGCGATCCACACTCCCATTGTCACTTCGAAGCTCAACCCGCGCTTACCACCGATCCCCCTCGCGCGTGCCGAGCAGGGGACGCAACCGCGCCGCAATCGCCTCGCGGGCGCGGAAGATGCGCGACCGGACGGTGCCGATCGGGCAATTCATCAGCGCGGCGATCTCCTCGTAGCTGAGGCCCTCGATCTCGCGCAGGGTGATCGCTTGCCGCAGATCTTCGGACAACGCTTCGACCGCAAAGTTCACTGCCGCCGCAATTTGCTTGCTCGCGAGGACGGCATCGGGGGTGGCGGCGTCACTCGGCTCGCTCTCGTGGCGCGGGCTGTCGTCGTCGTCGTCGCGGCCGGCCCGGGCGGCTTCGGTCACCAGCGGGTCGCGCTTGAGGTCCATCAGCGTCTTCTTGGCGGTGTTGACGGCAATCCGGTAGAGCCACGTGTAGAACGCACTTTCGCCGCGGAACTGCGGCAGCGCGCGGTAGGCGCGGATGAAAGTCTCCTGCGCGATGTCGGGAACCAAGTCGACGTCGCGCACCATGCGGCCGATCAAGCGCTCGATGCGCCGCTGGTACTTCACGACCAACATCTCGAAGGCCGTCTGGTCTCCACTCTTCGCCCGCTCGACGAGCGGCGCGTCGGCGTCGGGCCCGTTCATTGCGGAGGACGAGCCGCGGCCTGCGCGAGCGCCTCGCCAAGACGAGGCGGCGAGTAGACCGCGCAGCGCAACGCATGGCAGTCGCGCTCCAGGCCGCGCCGCTGCACCAGGAACCAGGCGCGCGCACGCCGGCCGGCGTCGATGCGAAGGAGGAGGAACGAGCCCCAGTCGAGCGCCGCGACCAGTGGCCCCGACCGGCTCGGCCCCGCATCGGGGGTGACGGTCCAGGCGCCGTTCCGGCCGGCGAGGACCCCCGCCGGAACCCGTGCAAGAGACACGGCGACGGCGAGCGTCGCCAGCGTCAGGACGGCGGCGACTCCGACGACGATCGCAATGCCGTCGTCGTCATGCGCGGCAATGGTCGCGAACCCCCAGGCGACGACGCTGGCGACGGCCGCCAGCGCGACAGTGCCGATCGCAAACCGCCAGACCCGGAACCGACGCAGCTGCACCTCGAAGACCAGGCTCTCGCGCA
>DASXIP010000785.1:0-2426 GCA_036497875.1 Caldimonas sp. | reverse complement strand
CGGCGCCTGCCGGCGCAGTCTGCATTTCAGCCATCGATCGTGTTCCTGCGAATGCGTAGTTGGGCGCGGCGCTCAGGCCTTCTTCTCTTCGCCGATCAGCAGCCTGCTGTCACTGATGTACATGTAGGGCGGCACCTCGAGATTGTCCGGCGCCGGCTTGTCCTTGAAGACGCGGCCGGCCATGTCGAAGGTCGAGCCGTGACACGGGCACAGGAATCCGCCAACCCAGTCGTCCGGCAGCGAGGGCTGCGCTCCGGGAGTGAACTTGTCGCTCGGCGAGCAGCCGAGGTGGCTGCAGATGCCCACGACGACGAGGTACTCGGGCTTGATCGAACGCCAGTCGTTGCGCGCGAACTCGGGCGTCGGTGCGAACGTCGTGCGCTGCGACGTCGGGTCGGCGAGCTCCTTGTCGATCTTCGGCAACTCGGCGAGCTGCTCGGGTGTGCGGCGCACGATCCAGACCGGCTTGCCGCGCCACTCGACCGTCATCTTCTCGCCCGGCTTCAGGGCGCTGATGTCGGCCTCGACGGGAGCACCGGCGGCGCGGGCACGTTCGGAAGGCTCGAAGCTGCTGACGAAAGGTACGGCGAGAAAGCCTGCGCCGACGGCGCCAGCGCATCCGGATGCGATGATCCAGGTGCGCTTGCCGCCGTCGATCTTCTGGTCAGTCATGTTTGTCCTGGCAAGAGTCTCGACGAGACGCGTGAAGTCAACCCGCAATTCTAGCGGACGCGTCAAGCACGAGCCGCACGGCGGCCCGGCACCGCCGCCACGGCCACGGCAGGCGATACTCGGCCGCACCACCGCTCTCGGGCGGGGATCGACCGGGGGAATTGCAGCATGGGATTCATGACCGAGTTCAAGGAGTTCGCCTCGAAAGGAAACGTCGTCGATCTCGCGGTCGGCGTCATCATCGGCGCGGCGTTCGGAAAGATCGTCGACTCGCTGGTCAAGGACCTGATCATGCCGGTGGTCGGCCGCATCTTCGGCGGTCTCGATTTCTCGAATTACTTCGTCGCGCTCGCGCCGCCGCCGCCGACCTACACGGGGCCGATGACGTACGAAGCGCTGACCAAGGCCGGGGTGCCGCTCTTTGCGTACGGCAACTTCCTTACCGTGCTGCTCAACTTCGTGATCCTCGCCTTCGTCATCTTCGTGATGGTCAAGCAGATCAACCGGCTGCGCCAGGCGACGCCGCCGCCGGCCGCGCCGGCCGAGGACGTCCTGTTGCTGCGCGAGATCCGCGATTCCCTGCGCCGCTGAGCTCCTCGGCGGCCCGACGCCGCACCACGGCGGAGCGTGAAGCAGTGCCGCAATCGCTGCGATCTTTGGCCCCATACTAGGAAAATCTTCGCCCGCTCTCGAGGAAAACTGCCTCTCACCGGCCCGACGCAGAGATGAATCTGATCGAACCGCGCGCCCAGGCCACGCTCGACGCAGCGATCCAGCTGATCCGCAACGCCGTCGCATCGGCGGCGATGCGCGTGGCCGAGAGCTTGAACGCGCAGGCGCAGACCGCGATCAAGATCGCCGAGCGCGACCAGTTGTTCGTCACGCTGCAGGAGCTGCGCAGGAACCTCGGTTCGTACCAGAACGCCTTCCTCGAGGCGCTGCGCGAGAAGGTCGCCAAGGAGCTCGCCCCGCGCGTCGATGCAAAGCGCAAGCTCGAGTCGGCCGACTGGCAGACGCTCAGCCTCGTCGACGAGAAAGAGGTCGAGGAGCAGATGAACTTCGTGCGCCTTGGCCAGATGATCTCGCACGAGTGCGAATGGCAGCTGCGCGAGCTCGCCGCCTACATGGGCACGCTGCTCAACCTCGGCCGCGCCGACGACGAGCGCAATCCGCTGCGCGCGGAGATCGTCGGCGCCGCGCTGCACCGCGGCATCGAGGCGATCTCGGGCGAGCGCGAGAGCCGCCGGGTCCTGGCGCGCGAGCTCGGGCAGGCCGTTGCCCACGCGATGCCCGAGTGCTACGACGACATCCTGCGCATGCTCCAGGAACGCGGCGTGCGACCGGTGCACCTCACGGTACGCACCGTCGAAGGGCCGGGCAACCAGCTCGGCGCCGCCAACTCCGGCTACGCCAGCCTGCCGCGCGACGGCTTTCACTCGTCGCGCGGCGGCGCTTACGGCGAGATCGAGTCTGGGCCGGGCAGCGACATGGACCTGCTCGCCGCGCACCGCCGAGCGCTGGCGACTGCCTTCCCCGGCCGCTCCGAGCCGGTCGAGAGCGTTCGGGATCCGCTGCACAGCAGCGGCGGCTACACCCGCCCGCGCGCGAGGGACGCCGCCGACCAGCAGCTGATGACCCTGCTGCGCAGGCTGACCGCGATCTCGAGCCAGCCGGGCGAGCTCGGCCCGGCGAGCCTCCTCGGCGGCCCGATGTCAACGCCTTCGCGCGGCCCGTCTTCGGCGGGGCGGCCGAGC
>DASXIP010000784.1:0-3665 GCA_036497875.1 Caldimonas sp. | reverse complement strand
CGCGGTCGATGCGGCGATCGAGGCCTTGCGCGCGCAAGGCGCGGAGTCCGGCTGGGTCAATGCCGGCGGCGACCTGCGCGTGTTCGGGCCGCTGAGCTTGCCGATCGACTTGCGCGACGAAGCACAGGGCGGCGTGCGCCGCTTCGCGACACTCGGCGACGGCGCCTTTGCGACCAGCCGCCTCGTACCGCAGGTCGCCGCCGCACGGAGCGCCCGCCACGCGAGCGTCGCTGCGCCGACGTGCCTGTGGGCCGACGCGCTGACGAAGGTCGTCATCGCCAGCGGCGAGAGTGCGCATCCGCTCGTCGAGCGCCTGGGCGCGCAGGCATGGCTGCATTGAACGTGCACGCGCCCGGGCCGACGTGCCGGCCCGTCGAGAGACCGACGCGACGATGAGACACCTGCACCGCCTCCCCGGCTGGCAACGGCGCACGCTCTTCGCTGCTGGGGCGCTGCTGCTCGCCAGCGGGGTCGCCTGGCTGGGGCTGCACTACGGCCGTGCCGACGACAGCCTGCCGGCTCCTCTCGAAGCGTGGCTGATGCGGCTCCACGGCCTGGCCGGTTTCATCGCGCTGTTCTGCTTCGGCGCGCTCGCGGCCGCGCACATCCCGCAGGGCCTGCGCCTCAGCCGTCGCATGCGATGGGCGGGTCAGCGCAGCTCGGGGCTGCTGCTGTGCGGCCTCGCCGGCGCGCTCGCCCTGACCGGCTACCTGCTGTACTACTTCGCCCCCGACGTCGTGCGGCCAACGCTCGGCTGGCTGCACAGCGGCCTTGGCGTCTTGATGGCGGCGCTGATCTTCAGCCATCGCCGGCGGTCGCGCAGCGCCACCGGGGCGAATCCGGCCGGCGGTCAGATCGCACGCCCCGGCGGAGGGTCGGGAGGGCAAGATCCCCGCAGGGGACTCGAATGAGAGACAATCTCATTCGCATGTACGGTGGAGGCACTTCCCGCCGCACCTGCCCTCGCCATGAGCCCTCCTGCCACGCTGAGCCTGAACCTGCTGCCTGACGGCGGCCGGGGCACGGTCGCGCGCGTCGTCTCGGCGTCGGCCGACATCGACGCGGTGGCGCTGCGCCGCCTCGGCGAGCTCGGCTTCCTGCCGGGAGAACCGGTCCAGCTCCTCCGTCGCGGGCCGGGCGGCCGCGAGCCGCTCGCGGTGATGATCGGCGAGACCCTGTTCGCGCTGCGCCTGCTCGAGGCGCAATGCATCGAAGTCATTCCCGCTGTGCATTGAGGTCGGCGCGAGAACGGTAATGGCACACGCCCTGAACGCACCCCATCAGGCGCCGCTCTGGAGCGTCGCGCTGGTCGGCAACCCGAACTGCGGCAAGACTGCGCTCTTCAATCTGCTCACCGGCGCGCGCCAGAAGGTCGCCAACTACGCCGGCGTGACGGTCGAGCGCAAGGTCGGTCTCACCAGGCTCGGCAACGGCCGCGCGGTCTCGATCGTCGATCTCCCCGGCGCCTACAGCCTGACGCCGGCGACGCCCGACGAGCAGATCACGCTCGAAGTGATCGAGGGCCGGCGCCACGGCGAGGCCGCGCCCGACGCGATCATCGCCGTGGTCGACGCCACCAACCTGCGCATGAACCTGCGCCTCGTGCTCGAGCTGAAGCAGCTCGGGCGGCCATTGATGGTCGCGCTCAACATGGCCGACGTCGCTCGCGCCGAAGGGCTCGCGATCGACGTCGCCAAGCTCGCGGCCGAGCTCTGCTGCCCGGTCGTCGAGACCGTCGCGGTGCGCTCCGACGGTCACGCCGGGCTGCTCGCGCTGCTCGAGGCGAAGCTCGGCGACAGCGAAGCGAGCGGCGAGCGTTTCGACAGCGAGCCGCCGCGTGCCGATGCGGCGGTCGCCGGCAATGCGCGCGAGGCGCCGTCGTCGGCCGATCTGCAGAACGAAGTGCGCCGCATCCTCGCGATCGTCGCGCCCGGCGCGGCGTCGATCCGGCGTTTCCATCACCGCATCGACGCGGTGGTCATGCATCCGGTCTGGGGCCTGCTCCTGCTCGGCGTCGTCCTGTTCCTGATGTTCCAGGCCGTGTTCTCGTGGGCCAACGTGCCGATGGATGCGATCAAGGCGGCGATGGCGGGCCTCGGCGGCTGGACCGCCGCCCACATGGCCGAAGGGCCGCTCCGCAGCCTCCTCGTCGACGGCGTGATCGCCGGCGCCGGCAGCGTGCTCGTCTTCCTGCCGCAGATCCTGATCCTCTTCTTCTTCATCCTGTTGCTCGAGGACTCGGGCTACCTGCCGCGCGCCGCGTTTCTGCTCGACAACCTGATGGGCAAGGTGGGCCTGTCGGGCCGCGCCTTCATCCCGCTCTTGTCGAGCTTCGCCTGCGCAATCCCCGGCATCATGGCGACGCGCACGATCGCCAACTGGAAGGATCGCCTGGCGACGATCATGGTCGCGCCGCTGATGACGTGCTCGGCGCGGCTGCCGGTCTACGCCCTCCTGATCGGTGCCTTCGTGCCGGCCTCGCATGTCGGTCCGTTCAACCTGCGCGGCCTGACGCTGTTCGGCCTCTATGTCGCGGGCGTCGTGTCGGCGATGGCGGTGGCCTGGTTGTTCAAGCGCATCTGGATCAAGCGCCGCTACCAGCCGCTGATGCTCGAGCTGCCGCCGTACCGGGTGCCGGGTCTGCGCAACCTCGGCCTCGGCCTGTGGGAGCGCGCGGTGATCTTCCTGCGCCGCGTCGGCGGCATCATCTTCACGCTGATGGTCGTGCTCTGGTTCCTGTCGAGCTTTCCGGCGCCGCCAGCCGGTGCGACCGGGCCGGCGATCCAGTACAGCGTCGCCGGCATGCTCGGCCACGCCCTCCAGCACGTCTTCGCGCCGATCGGCTTCAACTGGCAGATCTCGATCGCGCTCGTGCCGGGGCTGGCGGCACGCGAGGTCGCGGTTGGCGCGCTCGGCACCGTGTATTCGATGTCGGCTGCGGGCGACTCGGTCGCCGACGCGCTGGCGCCGATCATCGCCAAGGGCTGGTCGCTCGCGACCGCGTATTCGCTGCTTGCGTGGTACGTGTTCGCGCCGCAATGCCTGTCGACGCTCGCGGTCGTCCGTCGCGAGACGAACTCGTGGCGCTATCCGATTCTGATGGCGGCCTACCTGTTCGCGCTGGCGTACGTCGCCTCGTTCCTCACCTACCGGATCACCCTCGCCCTCGGAGGTGGACTGTCATGAATGCGATGAATGCGCAATGGGCCATCGTCGCCGTCGTCGTTCTCGCCTCGGCGGTCTATGCGGCGTGGACACTCATGCCGGCGTCGCTTCGCCGCGTGCTCGCCACGGCCGCGCTCAAGCTGCCGCTGCCGGCCGTGCTCGCCACGCGGATCCGTTCGCAGGCGGCGAATGCGTCGTCGTGCGGCTGCAGCGGCTGCGACCGCAACTCGCTCGCGACGAAGCGCGCCGAAACGGCAACGCCGGCCGCGGCTCGGCCGATCACGATCCACCGACGCGTGCGCGGCTGACCGAGCGGCGGGCCCGGGCCATCGCTGATCGATGCCGGCTAGTTCGGGACCTCGCGCATCGCCTTGTCGCCGAGGCCGAGCGGCAAGGGGAAGTGGACCTTTTCCGGCGTCCCGGCGACGCTGCGCACCGACACAGCGCCGAGCGCGCGCAGCCGCGCGACGACGGCCTCGACGAGCACCTCGGGCGCCGAC
>DASXIP010000783.1:0-1825 GCA_036497875.1 Caldimonas sp. | reverse complement strand
CACCGCGTCCAGTTGACGCGCGCGCACCTCGAGGAAGACGCCGGCAAATCGCTGCACGGCGTCGGCGGCGACGGCGCCCGCGGCGCCGCTGCAGCGTCCGACTACCACGGCGCCTGGTCTGGGATCGACCTCAACCGCGCCGGCACGCCGCTGCTCGAAATCGTCAGCGAGCCCGACATGCGATCGAGTGCCGAGGCGGTCGAGTACGCCCGCGCGCTGCACGCGCTCGTCGTCTGGCTCGGCATCTGCGACGGCAACATGCAGGAGGGGAGCTTTCGCTGCGACGCCAACGTCTCGGTGCGCAAGCCCGGGGCGCCGTTCGGCACCCGGCGCGAGATCAAGAACCTGAACAGCTTTCGCTTCATGCAGCAGGCGATCGACTACGAAGTGCAGTGGCAGATCGACCTGATCGAGGACGGCGGCGCAGTGCGCCAGGCGACCGTGCTGTTCGACGCCGAGCACGGCGAGACGCGGGCGATGCGGAGCAAGGAAGACGCGCATGACTACCGCTATTTCCCCGACCCCGATCTGCCTCCGCTCGCGATCTCCGCCGACTGGATCGTGCGCGTCGGCGCCACGATGCCCGAGCTGCCGCGCGACCGTTCGGCGCGGTTCCAGCGCGAGCTCGGGCTCGGCGCCTACGACGCAGCGATGATTACCGGGAGCGTCGAGGTCGCGGCGTACTTCGAGGCGGCCGCCGCCGCGAGCGGGCAGCCCAAGCTCGCCGCCAACTGGATCATGGGCGAGGTCTCGCGGCGGGTGAACGCCGCGGGGGCGAGTGAGATCGCGCTGCCCGCGCAAACGCTCGCCGCGCTGATCGCGCGGATCGCCGACCGCACGATCTCGAATGCCACGGCGCGCCAGCTGTTCGACACGCTGTGGGACGCGGGCGGCGGCGACGTCGACGCGCTGATCGACGCCAAGGGGCTGCGCCAGATGGGCGACGCGGCCGAGCTCGAACGGATCGTCGACGACGTGATCGCCGGCAACGCGAAGTCGGTCGCCGAGTTCCGCGCCGGCAAGGAGAAGGCGTTCAACGCCCTCGTCGGCCAGGCGTTGAAGGCGAGCAAGGGCAAGGCCGACCAGGGCGCGGTCGGCGCGCTGCTGCGCAAAAAACTCGGTTGAAGTCGGCCGTCAGGACGACGGCGCCGCCTTCGATGCGCCGAGCGACGCCGCCGGAGCGGCCGCCGGGCCGCGCGTGTCGGGCAGCGGCCCGAGCGAGCCGGCCGGCGTGCCGGACCAGAGCTTCTTCAGCCGCAACAGCTCGGAGTCGTAGTTCGAATTGATCCGGGCGAGCTCCGCCTGCGCGTTCTGCGACACCGAGCGCTGCGCCTCGAGGGAGGCTTCGTTCGCGTCGATCTTCTGCTTGAGCGTCGTCGGCAAGGGCTTCTTGACGCGCTCGTTCTCGTAGAACTGCTTCTCCTCGTCGAGCTTCTTCCTTTCGTCGAGGAGAATGGCGATGCGCGTTCCTGAATTCTTCGCCGACAGGCGGACGTCGTCGAGCGCCTTCTCGCGCGCCTTCCAGTGCGCCGCTTCGTCGGGGAAGCGCTGCATGAGGTTGCGGTCACGGCGGATCGCGTCGTTGAGGGCGACGACCTTCGCCTTCTCATCGCGCTAACGCCGCTCGATGTCGGCGCGCTCGTCGTCGGTCGGAACCGGCCTCACGACCCGCTTCAGTGAGCCGTCTGCGTTCAGCTCGCGCTGCTCGCTGTTGGCGCACTCGGGAATCAGCCGGTCGGAGACGAGCTTCTTGCCGTTGACCACGCAGCTGAAGCTCGGGGGCGGTGGCTTCTTCTCCTGGGCGACCGCCAGCGCGCAAACCAGG
>DASXIP010000782.1:0-12586 GCA_036497875.1 Caldimonas sp. | reverse complement strand
AGGAACGCGAGCAGGCTCGCGTCGTCCTCGGCACCGTGGCCGGCGTCGACCGCGGCCGCGAAGGTCGCGGCGGCGACGACGCCGAGATCAGGCGCCCCGTCCGCGCCGGCCGCCATCGCGATCGCGAGCGCGCTGTCCTTGGCGAGCAGCGTCGTGTGAGCTCGCGGCGCGAGGTCCCCGGCGATGGCGCGCCGCATGCGATCGCTGCCGATCCAGCTCTGGCCACTCGAGCGCTCGATGACGTCGAGCATGCGCGCCGGATCAAGGCCGATGCGCTCGGCGAGCGCGAGCGCCTCGGCGGCGCCGGCGAGGTTGACCGCGGCGAGCAGGTTGTTGACGAGCTTGGCGCGCGCGCCGTCGCCCAATCGTGCGCCGAGCCGAAACACCGGGTCGGCGAGCGCGGCGAGCAGATCGCGCTGGCGCTCATAGACGGCGTCGTCACACGCAACCAGCAGGCTCATCGTTCCCGCGCGGGCCCGCACCGGGCCGCCCGACATCGGCGCGTCGATGGCGTCGATCGACATCGCTGCGAGACGCGCGGCGATCGCTTCGGTGCTCGCCGGCGCGATCGTCGGACAGAGCACGACGCACGTTCCCGGCCGCATCGCGCCGGCAGCGCCGTCAGCGCCGAACAGGACCGCCTCGGTCTGCGCCGCGTCGACGACGGCGACGATGAGCGCATCCGAGCGGCGCGCCAGCTCGGCCGGCGTCGCCAGCGGACGCGCGCCGGCGCGAGCGGCGAGCAGCTCGCGCGCCGGATCGAGATCGCGCACGTGGACCTCGGTGCCGAGCTCGCGCAGCCTGAGCGCCATCGCCAGGCCCATGTTGCCGACGCCGACGATGCCGACCGATCGCTTTCGCATCCCGCGGATTGTGGCGAACCTGGCCTGGCCGGTGCCCGTTCACGCGAGCCCTGCCGGGCCGTCAGGCGGGTCCGCGCCGGCCAGCGGTTGGCATGCCCCTTGCACCCGAATGGCACGCTCGTCAGACCTTCGCCGCGAACGGCGCGGGCCGAAGCACCGACGACGGCCGCCGCCATGCTCACGACCCGCCAAGCTGTCTTCCGCAAGATCTGGCATGCGGTGATGCCGCTCGCGGCGCTGCAGGACGGCCCTCGCCCCTTCACGCTGCTCGGCGAGAACATCGTGCTCTTCCTCGACGCCGACGGCGAGCCGGCCGCGCTGAGGGATCGCTGCTGCCACCGGACGGCCAGACTCTCCAAGGGAAGTTGCGCGCGCGACGGCACCCTGCGCGGCAACCTCCAATGCGGCTACCACGGCTGGACGTACGACCGCAGCGGTCGTGTCGTGCACATCCCGCAATACGCGGCGGACCGGCTGATCCCGCCCGAGTACCGCGTCCCGGCGTACCACTGCAGCGCGCGCTACGGCTACGCGTGGGTCGCGCTCGAGGAGCCAATCGCCGAAATCCCGCCGGTGCCGGAATTCGACGATCCGGCGTACCGCACCATCTTCCAGTTCTACGAGACCTGGCAGACGAGCCCGATGCGCGCGCTCGAGAACAGCTTCGACAACTCGCACTTCAGCTTCGTGCACCGCGCCACGTTCGGCGTCGCGGCGCAGCCGAAGCCGAGCAAGTACGAGCTGGTCGAGAGCGAGACCGGTTTCTATGCGGAGACCGTGGTCCCCGCCACCAACCCGGAGAAGTTCCGCCGCGTCAGCGGCGTGGCGGAGCCGATCACGACGCGCCACATGCGCAACGCCTACTTTCTGCCGTTCTCGCGCCGCCTCGACATCGAATACCCGTCCGGCATCCGCCACATCATCATCAACTGCTTCACGCCGATCGACGACGGCCGCATGCAGCTGTGCCAATGGCTGTTCCGCAACGACACCGAGGCCGACTGCCCGGCGCAGATGCTGATCGACTTCGACCTCGAGATCACGCGCGAGGACAAGGCCATCCTGGAATCGACCGATCCCGACGCGGTGATCGATCCGCGGCGGCGCGGCATCGAGTACTCGATGGACAGCGACCGCCCGGGGATGCTGATTCGCAAGAAGCTGTTCGAGCTGCTGCGCCGTCACGGCGAGGAAGAGGTCCACGCCGCGGTCCCGATCGTCGCCGACGCCGCCTAGCGAGCGCCGCACGCGCGGCGCAGGCTCAGCGTCGATCCCAGCTGCGCAGCTTGCCCGGATTCAGCAGCCCCTGCGGATCGAAACGCTCCTTCAGCGCTACCACGCCGGGATCGAGGTTTGTCTGCTTGCCGCCGTCCTCGACGATGAAGACGTGCGGATTGTTGATGTCGACGCCGGCGTCGCGGTGGATCTGCATGATCTCGTCGAGGCGTCCGTCGCTGCGATAGCGGATGAGCTGAAGGCCGCTGGCGTTGACCGCACCGTCCATGCCGCGCAGGAACTCGAGGTGCATGAGCACCTCGCCGCCGAGCGCCTGCTCGAGTGCCTTCGCCTGCTCGACGTGGCGCGGCGGGTCGAACCGGCTCTGGATGTACGTCAGCCCCTTGTCGATCTTCAGCGCGTGCAGCGTGGTGTGGTTCCAGGTGTATTCAAGCAGCGTCCGGTTGCTCTTGGCGACCTCCTCGGCGGTCTTGCGGTAGCCGATCCCGCCGCCGAACTGCGCGGCGAAGCCGAC
Organism: Caldimonas sp.; assembly: GCA_036497875.1. Classification (GTDB taxonomy): domain Bacteria; phylum Pseudomonadota; class Gammaproteobacteria; order Burkholderiales; family Burkholderiaceae_C; genus Schlegelella_A. The sequence continues at coordinate 9,973 of DASXIP010000782.1, read as the reverse complement.
GAGCGCCGCTTCCGACGAGGGTGCGACGAGCAGCAGCACCGCATGTCCTTCTGCCGCCACGCTTTCGGCGATCGCCGGGATCAGTCGAACCACCGGCGCGGCCAGGAAGCAGACTTCCTTCTTGACGATCCCGGGCGCGCTGGCGACCGCGCTCGCGAATTCGAGCGCCGCGTCGAAGCTGCCGAAGCCCACGGCGCACTCCACCCAGTCGATCGCCGGCGCGAGCGCGACCTCGAGCTCGAGCACGATGCCGTTGGTGCCGTACACGTGGTGCAGCTGCATCGCCTCGGGCGAGCGCAGCTCGACGACGCGCGGCTCGGGCTCGACACTCAGCACGCGCGCGCCGAGCACGTTGCCGGGCGCGGCCATCGGCCCGTAGGTGATCGAGCCGGCGCCCCCGAAGCCGCCGCCGAAGAGGCCGCCCAGGGTCGCGCTGCGAAAGGTCGACGGCAGCCAGCGCAGCTCGCGGCCGTGCGGCCGCGCCTGGCGGTCGAAGTCGGCGAGTCGGATGCCGGCCTGGGCCCGGCCCGCGTCGCCACGCACCCAGCCGAAGGCGTTCAAGCCGCTGAGGTCGAGGAGCACGCCGCCATGCAGCGGCACCGACTGCCCGTAGTTACCGGTGCCGCTGCCGCGCAACGTGATCGGAATGCGATCCTCGGCACAGGCCGCGACGACGCGCAGGATCTCTTCCTCGCTGCGCGGCCGCACCGCGATGTCGGCGCGCTTGTCGGCGAGCTGGCGCTTCAGCACCGGGCTGAACCACGAGAAGTCCTGCGACAACCGCGCCACGCGCGGCGGGTCGATGATCCATTCGAGATCGGGCAGGCGCTGCGGCAGGGCCGCGGCCACCTTCGCGTCATCGGTCGAGGGCCGCTCGCGCGGCGCCACGTCTGCGGTCACGGCAGGACCTTGGCGTCCTTGATGAATTCGGTCGTGTACGTCTTGGCGAGGTCGACCTTGGCAGGGTCGATCAGCTTGGCGCTGACCAGGAAGTCATAGCTCGCCTTCAGGCGCGTCTCGGTCATCACGCCGATGCCCAGCTTCGCGGCGTCGCCTCCGCCGACGATGCCGGTCTCCTTCAGCTTGGCGACGCTGTAGGCGAGTTGGTCGTCGGTCATGCTCGGATTGTCCTTCTTGATCAGCGCATTGCCGGGCGACGGATCGGCGAGGTAGCTCTTCCAGCCTTCCGCGCTTGCCTTGACGAACGCGGCGACCGCTGCCCTGCGGTCCTTCACGGTCTTGTCCATGCATGAGACCGTGGTCGCGTAAGCGGGAAAGCCGAAATCGCCGAACAGGAACGCGTTGGCCTTCACGCCTGCCTTCTGGATCGCGTACGGCTCCGAGGTCACGTAGCCCTGCTGCACCAGGTTCTTGTCGGCGACGAACGGCTGGATGTTGAACGTGTAGGGCCGGCTCTGCTCGTCGGTGAAGCCGTATTTCGCCTTCAGCCACGGCCAGTAGCCGAGGCGCGCGCCCGAGCCGATCAGAATCGTCTTGGTCTTCATGTCCTCGAACGACTTGACGTCCGCGTGGGCGATTAGCACCTGCGGGTCCTTCTGGAAGAACGCGGCGACGGTGACGACCGGAACGCCGCTCTCGCGCGTCTGCACCATCTGCAGGTCGCTCGAGCCCATGATGCAGTCGGCCTGCCCCGCCGCCATCAGCTGGATGACGTTGACCTGCGGGCCGCCCATCTTCACCGTGACGTCGAGGCCGGCCTTCTTGTAAAGGCCGGTCGCGATCGCCTGGTAGAAGCCGCCGTGCTCGGCCTCGGCGAACCAGTTGGTCATGTAGACGAACTTCTCCTGTGCTGCGGCCGACGCCGACAGCGCCGCCAGCGCGCACGCAGTCAGGAACGGCCGGGACGAGATGGAAAGGTTCATGGCAGCTCTCGAAGTGTGAGGAATGAAGACGGCGTCACGGCGAGCCCCCCTCGATGTGACCGACGTGCTGCGCGCGGCTCCAGGTCGCCTCGGCACGCGCCGGCCAGCGGGCGGCGTGCAGCTCGGTGATCGCCTGCGCCCAGCTGGTCGCGAGCGAGTCGAGGATCGCCTCGCCCTGCTCCTTGGTCGCGGGCAGCGGGTCGCCGATCACGCCGCTCGGACCGAAGTCGCGCGCCGTCCATGCGCACGCCGGGCGGCCGTCGGCCGACAGCAGCTGCGACGGGAACTCGGGCGGGTAGTTGGCGACGGCGCGCTCCATGTGCACCGTGTCGGGCGCGAGCGCGAGCAGGATCGCCGTCTCGCCGTGGCCGGCGTGCATGGCGAGCTTCTTTTCCTTGTCGGAGAAGTAGCGGCCGCCGACGTGCGGCACGCGCCAGGTCGAGCTCGGCACGACGATGTAGTCGCCATGGCGCAGGCGTGCCTCGCGCGCGGCGATCTCCATGATCTGCGGCTGCCCGCCATGGCCGTTGACGATCAGGAGCTTGCGAAAGCCGGCGCGGTAAACCGACTCGAAGAGCTCGTTCATGGTCGCGAGCAGCGTCTCGCCGCTGAGCGTCATCGTGCCGGGAAAGTGGAGGTGCTCCTCCGACTTGCCGTAGGTGACGGGCGCCATCGCGAACGCCGGCACGCTGGCCGGCAGACGCGCCAGCGCGCGCCCGACGACGCCCGACGAGATGATCGAGTCGACCGCGCACGGCAGGTGCGGGCCGTGCTGCTCGATCGCGCCGGTGGCGAGCACGACGACGATGTTCTCGCGATCGGGGAGTGCCGCGATCTCGGTCCAGCTGAGATAGGGCAGGAAGCGGTGCGGAGGGATGTAGCCGTGGAGCATGGCAGTGCCTCAGGTCGGGAACTCGCGCGGCGCGTACGCCGTCGCCTCCACCTCGACGAGGATCGCCGCCGTGGGCAGCATGGCGCTGACCTCGACAACGGTCGAGGCCGGCGGCTCGCCAGGGAAGAAGAGCTTGCGGACCCGGTTGTAATAGGGAAAGTGGTCGAGGCCGCGAAAGTACTGGACCAGGCGCACGACATCGCCCATCGACGCGCCGGCGGCCTCGAGCGTGAGCCGGATCCGCTCGAGCACGTGCCAGCTCTGCGCCAGGATCGGGCCTTCCTTGATGTCGACCGAGAACTCGCCGGTGCGACCGATCGCGTCGGCCGCCGCGTCGGGGATGTCCGCATAGCCGGCGACGAAGCGACCGGCCGCCGGATCGACGGCGATGACTCCGGACAGGAACACGAAGTCGCCGGCGCGGCGCCACGCCGAATAGCGCGCCAGCGGCTGTGCAATCCCGGGGGCTGGAATGCTCGTCATCGCCGCCTCCTCACGCGAAGCGCGCCATCGCGTCGCCGACGCGGGCGCGGAAGCGCTCGAGCTGCGGCCGCGTCGCGACGTTCATGTGGTAGTACGCGTGGTAGTCGACGCGCGCGCCGTTGCCGGTGAGGCGGCGCAGATAGCGCGTGACGATCTTGCGCGGCGGGTCGCCCATCCACCACGCCACCCAGCGCGGCCGCCCGTACGTGACGACGGCGGCGATCCGGCGCAGATGGGTGAGCGACGGCTTCACCTTGGCGGGATCGCTCAGGTCGAAGGCGACGCCGGGCATGAAGACGCGGTCGCAGTAGCCCTTCAGCATCGCCGGCAGCCCGAAGCACCAGGTCGGAAAGCACAGCACGAGCGCCTCGGCGCGCAGCAGCCGGTCGACGTAGCCCTGCACGCGGCTGCGGTTCGACGGCACGTCGTGGTAGCCGAGACGCTCCTCGCGCGAGAGCACCGGATCGAACCTTTCGGCATAGAGGTCGCAGTCGTCGACCTCGTGGCCGGCACGAACGAGCCCGTCGACGACCTGGGCGTGCAGCGCCGCGCAATAGCTGCTCTCGACGGGATGCGAATAGAGGACGAGGACGCGCATCGCAGCGCGATTGCGCAAGAGCGATGCCAGCGGTAGGCGCGGCCCGCGCCCGCTTTTGGGGCGGCGGGCGACGCCTGCTGGTGCACCGTGCCGCGTTGCTCCAGCGCCGGTCGCGGTCAGCCTGGCGCCCGGCGCAGCATCAGGTCGTCGAGCTCGCGGTAGTCGGGCCGCGTGGTGTCGATGGCGCGGCCGTTGCGCAGGACGGTGCGGTCGAACTGCGGCCGCGAGAGCAGCTCGGAATAGCTGCGCGCGCGCACGACGATCAGGTCGGCCGGCCCGCCCGCCGCGAGGACGCCGCGGTCGATGCCCATGATCGCGGCCGGCGTCTCGCTCGCGGCGCGGATCCAGTCGCCGAGCGGGTGGTCGAGGTGGAGGATCTTCACCGCCTGGGTGAAGGTGTCGAGCATGTCGTGGTCGCCGTAGGCGTAGAACGGATCGCGGCAGTTGTCGCCGGCGACGGCGACGCGTAGGCCGCCGGCCTTCATCTCGTGCAGCACCGTGACGCCACGCCAGCGCGGCGTGCGCGCTTCGGCGCTGCGGTCCTGCAGGTACATGTTGACGGTCGGCAGGCTGACGATGTCGATGCCCGCGTCGCGACACGCCGCGATCGTCTCGGCGATGAACTGGTCGCTCTGCAGCGCAAGCGCGGTGCAGTGGCCGCACAGGATGCGGCCGGCGAAGTCCCGGGCGAGCGCGGTGCGGGCGACGCGCAGCAGCGTCCGCGAGCGCGGGTCGGCCGATTCGTCGACGTGGAGGTCGAGGTCGAGGCCGCGCTCCGCCGCCAGGGCGAAGACGCGCGCGAGCGCCTCGTCGAGCTCGGCGGGCATCGGCTCGTCGGGATGCTTCATGAATCGCGTCACCGCGCCGAGCCGGCCGCCGCTGTCGGCGACAATGTCGGCGAGCCGCACGCCCTCCTCGCCGAGGAAGATGTCGAGCGGCGCGATCGACGACACCTGCAACTCGATGCGGCCGGCCCAGCGCTCGCGCATCTCGCCCAGGACGGGAAACGAGATCGACGCCTGCGGCGCAAGCGAATCGAGGTGCGTGCGGATCGCGACCACGCCGTGCGCATAAGCGCTCTTCAGCCCGAACTCCATGCGGCGGCGCACGTCGTCGGCGCTCCAGTTGGCGCCGCGGTCCTCGGCCGTCGCGCGCGCCGCACCGGGCACGTCGCCGGTGGCGTTCGGCTGGCGCGGCCAGATGTGGCCCTTGTCGAGGTGGGTGTGGCAATCGACGAGGCCGGGCAGCACCATCGACGCGTCGAGGTCGGGCCCGAGATCGGTCGGCAACAGGCCGGCGGGTCCGATGGCGGCGATGCGGCCGCGCTCGATCAGCAGGTCGAGCGCGACGAGCGCCCCGGCATTCTCGCTTGCGGGAGGCGCGGGTCGGACGAGGACGTCCGGCGCGCGCACGTTGCGCAAGGCATAGCGATCTGCGGTCGGAGGCAAGAAGAACGCGTGCGTCATCGGGGTCGCGGTCAGTTCTCGCGCCGGCGCGCGCTGTCGTGCCAGTGGCGCAGGCTGAAGTGCGTCACCAGCGAGAGCGAGACGAAGATGGCGACGCCGCACAGCGACACGAGCGTCAGCGCCGCGAACATGCGCGGGATCTTGAGCTGGTAGCCCGACTCGAGGATCCGGTACGCGAGGCCCGATGCCGTGCCGCCGGTGCCGGCGACAAACTCGGCGACCACCGCGCCGATCAGCGACAGGCCGCCCGAGATGCGCAACCCGCCGAGGAAGTACGGCATCGCCGCCGGCAGGCGCAGCTCGCGCAGCGTCTGCCAGCGCGAGGCGCGGTACAGCCGGAACAGGTCGACCAGGTTGTGGTCGGCGGAGTTGAGGCCGAGTGTCGTGTTCGACAGGATCGGGAAGAACGCGACCAGCCACGCGCAGATGAGGAGCGACACGGTGACGTTGTTGGCCCAGATGATGATGAGCGGGGCGATCGCCACGATCGGCGTCACCTGCAGCACGATCGCATAGGGAAAGAGCGAGAGCTCGAGCCACTTCGACTGCGTGAAGAGCACCGCCAACACGAGGCCGATCACCACCGCTACGGCGAGCGCGGCGAGCGAGATCGACAGCGTGATCCAGAGCGACGACGACAGCGACGGCCAGTCGCTCACCAGCGTGCGGGCGATGAGGATCGGATCGGGAAGGATGTACGGCTCGATGCCCTTGATGCGCACCACCAGCGTCCAGGCGGCGAGAAAGGCGATGCCGAGCACGATCGGCGCGGCGATCCGCGGCCAGAGCGACGCGCGCACGCCCAGGAGACGCCGCTCGCCCTGCACGACCGGGATCTCGCTCTCGTCGGGCGCGGGCAGCGCGGCGGGAACGGCTTGCAGGATCGGCTTGCTGGCGGCGGACTTCATGCAAGCCTGCGCGCCGCCATCGCCGCTTCGAGCGCCGCCGAGACGCGCTCGCAGTGCGCCGCGTATACCGGCGACGTACGGTACGCGGCGCGGCGCGGATACGGCTCGTTGACCCGGATGTGGGCGGCGATTCGGCCGGGCCGCGCCGCCATGACGAGGATGCGCTGCGCCAGGAACACGCTCTCGTACACCGAGTGGGTGACGAACACGACGGTGAAGCGATCGCGCCGCCACAGCTCGAGCAGGTCGTCGTTGAGGCGCGAGCGCGTGATCTCGTCGAGCGAGGCGAATGGCTCGTCCATGAGCAGGATGCGCGGCCGGGTGACGAGCGCGCGCGCGATCGACACGCGCATCTTCATGCCGCCTGAGAGCTCGCGCGGATAGGCGTTCTCGAAGGCCGCCAGGCCGACGGCGGCGAGCGCGTCGGCGGCGCGGGTTCGACGCTCCTCCTTGTCGACGCCGGAAAGCTTGAGCGGCAGCGCGACGTTGCGCAGCGCCGTCGACCACGGCAGGAGCGTCGCCTCCTGGAACACGAACGACAGGTCGGGCCGGGCGCGGCCGCGCGCGTCGTAGGCGCTCGTCGGCCAGTCGATCTCGCCGGCCGAGGGCTCGCCGAGCCCGGAGATCAGCTTCAGCAGCGTGCTCTTGCCGCAGCCCGAGGGACCGAGCAGGGCGAGGAACTCGTGCTCGCCGACCTCGAGGTCGACGTCGCGCAGCGCCAGCGTGCCGTTCGAGTAGCGCTTGGAGACACGCTGGCAGCGCAGCAGCGGCTTGTCCCGCGCAGGCGCGCCGGTCGACTCGCGGTCGGCGACGATCATGCCGGTCTCAGGCGCGCTTGCGGTTGACGAACTGCAACGTGTAGCCGCGCTTGACGTCGAGCCCGGCGGGCTGCGCGCCGGCGGCAACCATGTCGTCGTAGAAGCGCTTCCAGCGCGCGTCGGACATGGCGCCGATGCCCATCGCCTTGGTCTCGGCCGTCTCGACGATGCCGTACTTGCGGATCGCCTCGATCGCATAGGCGATCTTGTCGTCGCTCATCTCCGGGTTCTGCTTCTGGATGATCGCGTTGGCGGGCGCCGGGTCGCCGTGCAGGTAGCTCTCCCAGCCCTTGGCGGTGGCGTCGATGAAGCGCTGCACGAGGGCCGGCTGCTCCTTGACCATCTTCGGCGAAGCGAGCAGCACGCTCGAATAGTTGTCGAAGCCGGAGTCGGCGAGCAGGTGGATTACCGGCTCGACGCCGGCCTGGCGCGCAGCGAACGGCTCGCTCGCGATGTAGCCCTGCATCGAGATCTGCTTGTCGGCGAGAAACGGCGCGATGTTGAAGGTGTAGGGCCGGATCTGGTCGTCGACGAAGCCGAAGCGCGTCTTCAGCCACTGCCAGTAGGTCTGGCGACCGGCGGTGGCGACGAGGATCGGCTTGCCCTTGAGCTGCGGCAAGCTGTCGTTGCCGACGCCGGGGTGCGACAGCAGGATGCGCGGATCCTTCTGGAAGAACGCCGCCACCGCGACTCCCGGCAGCGACTCGTTGACGAAGCTGATCTGGCGGAACGAATCGAACTCGCAGAAGTCGACGCTGCCGGCGAGGAAGAGCGTCGTCGTGTTGAGCTGCGGGCCGCCCCTCCGGATGTCGACGTCGAGGCCGGCGTCGCGATAGAGACCCGTGGCCAGGGCCTGGTAGAAGCCGCCGTGCTCCGGCTGCGCCAGCCAGCCGGTCTGGTAGCTCACCTTGGTGAGGCCTTGCGCGCCGGCCTGGCGCACGAAGGCGGGCGCCACGAGCGCGGCGGCACCGGCGAGTGCGCCGAGCAAACGCCTGCGCGAGAGGGATCGTGAAGTCATCGCAGCACTCCATGAAGTTGATGCCGGCTCATCGGACGGCGTCGGTCTCGGCGGCCGCGACGCCCGCGTTCTGGTAGCGCCAGCCGGCGCTCGGCAGATCGCCACCCGTGCTCTCGCGCGGCGCCGCGGCATCGAAGCGCAGCTTGCCCGGGTTCATGAGGTCGTGCGGGTCCATCGCGCGCTTGAACGCGGTGTCCTCGCTGTCGACCGCTTTCATGCCGCCTTCCTTGACCAGGAAGGTGTGGTTGTTGGCGACCATCGCGCCGTCCTCGGCCATGCCGCGCATGACCTCGGCCATCTGCGCCTCGTCGCGGAACGGGTACATCGGCGAACCCTGGAAGCTGAGCTTGCCGTCGAAGCGCTTCGCCTCGAAGTGCATGCCGCCGAGACCCTGGAAGCGGCGGTGGCTGCGCTCGATCGCGCCGACCAGGTCCGGATCGAGATAGAGGCCGATGTTGCTCACCATCTCGGGCCGCTCGCGGTTGACGTGCATGCGCGTATGGCCCCACGAGAACTCGTAGAGCGGAATGCGATAGGGACCCTGCCCCTCGGCCGCCTCGGCCGTGATCTCGCCGCCGAAATCGGTCACGAGCGCACGCAAGGCGTCGAACAACGGCGCCGCGACCATCGCCAGGACCACATGCCGGCCGTCGCGCCCGAACGGCTTGAGCGGCCGCATCAGCTGCCAGATCGGCTCGCCGATCACCGAGACGAGCTTCTTGACGATACCGTCCGACGTCGCCAACGTATGCGCGAAGCGCACCGCCGTCATGAACTCAGCAAAGACAACGACCGCCTCGCGCCACGGCCACGCCGGCGCGAGCGGCAGCTCGACCTCGGTGATGATGCCGTTGCTGCCGTAGGCGTGGTGGACGAGGTTGACGCGATCACCGGTGAGCTCGACGACGCGCGGCTCGGCCTCGACGCTCACGACCTCGAGCGCGAGCAGGTTGCCGCGATCGCGCAGGATGCCGTACGTGCAGCTGCCGACGCCGGCGTGACCGCCGCCGACGAAGCCGCCGACGGTGGCGATCTTCTTCGTCGACGAGTGCATGCGCAACTCCCAGCCGCCCGGCCGCGTCGCCTCGTCGATGGCGGCCAGCCGAGCCCCCGCCTCGGCACGGACGCGGCCGTCGCGCGCCCAGAGCACGCTCGCCAGGCCCGTCATGTCGACCATCGCGCCGCCGCGCAGCGGAATGCCCTGGCCGAAGTTCGCGCTGGCGCCGCCGCGCAGCACGAGCGGCATGCGTGCAAGCGCGGCGGCAGAAGCGACGCGCAGGACGTCCTGCTTGTCGCGCGGCCGGACGAGCACCTCGGCGACGTGCTCTATCGCGTCGCGCTTCATGACCGGGCTGTAGAGCGCGGTCATGTCGCGGCTCTTGCGGCGCACGACCTCCGGATCGGTGAAGGCGGGCACGTCGCCGAGCGCGGCGAGGAAGGAGGCAGTGTCGTTCAACGGGAAGGACTCCGAGGACAAGGGAGCCTTGTCGCGCACCGTCCGACGCAAGGACCATGCCTGAGCCGCCGATCGCGCGACCGCGGCCACCGCAGCTGCGCTGCGCTCAGCCGCGCGGGTGATGGCGCGCGTGCAGCTGCTTCAGCCGCTCGCGCGCGACATGGGTGTAGATCGTCGTCGTCGAGATGTCGGCGTGGCCGAGCAGCATCTGCACGCTGCGCAGGTCGGCGCCGTGGTTGAGCAGGTGGGTCGCGAACGCGTGGCGCACGGTGTGCGGCGAGAGTGGAGCCGCAATGTCGGCCCGCAAGGCGTGCGCCTTGATCAGCTTCCAGAACATCTGCCGCGTCATCGGCCCGCCGCGCGCGGTCACGAACACGGCGTCGCTCGCCTTGCGGGCGAGGATCACGCTGCGCGCCTCGCCGAGATAGCGCTCGAGCCAGCGCCGCGCCTC
>DASXIP010000781.1:0-1901 GCA_036497875.1 Caldimonas sp. | reverse complement strand
GCGGCCGGCGGTGCAGGGCGACAACGAAGAGGCCTGGGCGAAGAACCGCCGCGCCGAGCTGGCGAGCCGATGAAGACCGGCACCTCGCGCGGCCGGGCGCTCGCCGCTGCCGCTTTCGTCACCGCTGCTCTTGTCGCCGGCCCCGCGGCCATGCCGGCGCATGCCGGGCTGTTCGACGACGACGAGGCGCGGCGCGCCATCCTCGATCTTCGCAAGCAGCTCGAGCAGAGCAACGAGCAGGCGCGCGCGCGCCAGGCCGAGCAGATGGCGACGATGTCGGCGCAGATCGAGCAGCTCAAGCGCAGCATCCTCGACCTGAACGGCAGCATCGAGACGCAGCGGTCCGACAACGCCAACGTGCGCGGCCAGATGGAGGAGCTCGCGCGCATCGTCGCCGAGATGCAGAGGAAACAGACCGACCTTCAGCAGGGCGTCGACGAGCGCATCCGCAAGGTCGAGCCGCAGAAGGTGACGGTCGACGACAAGGAATTCACCGTCGACCCCGAAGAGAAGCGCAGCTACGACGATGCGCTCGCGGGCTTTCGGCGCGGCGAGTTCGACCGCGCCGCAACCGGCTTTACCGGCCTCCTGAAGCGATTCCCGACATCGGGCTACAAGCAGTCGGCGCTGTTCTGGCTCGGCAACGCGCAGTACGCGCAGCGCAATTACAAGGAGGCGATCGCGAGTTTCCGCAGCCTCGTCACGAGCGCTCCCGACAGCCCGCGCGCGCCCGAGGCGCTGCTCGCGATTGCGAATTGCCAGGCCGAGCTGAAGGACAGCAAGGCGGCGCGGCGAACGATCGACGAGCTGCTGAAGGCCTATCCGAAGTCCGAGGCCGCGCAGGCCGGGCGCGAGCGGCTGGCGTCGCTCAAGTGAGCGCCGTGCCGGCAGGCGCTGTCGACCTGGCGGAAGCGGGCACCGACGACGCCGATCTCGAGCGCCGCTTCGGCGGCCTGCGCCGCCTCTACGGCGACGCCGCGTACCGGCGAATCCGCAATGCGCACGTCGCCGTCGTCGGCGTCGGCGGCGTTGGCTCGTGGACGGCCGAGGCGCTCGCCCGCAGCGGTATCGCCGCGCTGACGCTGGTCGACCTCGACCACGTCGCCGAATCGAACATCAACCGCCAGGTGCAGGCGCTCGGCAGCACGCTCGGCATGGCCAAGGTCGAGGCGCTGCGGCTGCGCATCGCCGACATCCATCCCGGCTGCGCGGTCGTCGGCGTCGAGGAGTTCGCCGACGAGATGAACTGGCCGGCGTTGCTGGCTCGCCGCGCCGACGTTGTCATCGACGCCTGCGACGACGTCCGCGCGAAGGCGGCGATCGCGGCGTGGGCGCTCAGGACGGCGTCGCCGCTGGTCTGCGTCGGCGCCGCGGGCGGCAAGCGCGCTGCCGAGCGCGTCGAGGCGGGCGATCTCGGCGCCGTCACCCACGACCCGATGCTCGCCGCCTTGCGGCAGCGGCTGCGCAAGCTCCACGCCGCGCCGCCCAGCGGCCCGCTCGGCGTTGCTTGCGTGTTCTCACGCGAGCCGGTCGCTGCACCGGACGCCGGCGGCGATGGAGCGTGCGACGTTGACGGCAGCCTCAACTGCCACGGCTACGGATCGAGCGTCGCCGTCACCGCGACGTTCGGCATGGTCGCCGCGGCATGTGCACTCGAGCTCGCGGCGAACCCGGGTGCCCGGGCAGCCGTGCTCTCCCCCATATAATCTTAGGCTCGGAGGGTTGTTAGCTCAGTTGGTAGAGCAGCGGACTTTTAATCCGTAGGTCGTGGGTTCGAGCCCCGCACAACCCACACGCGGCAACCTTCCGAAGCGGCACAGTTTTCGGGCTCTTAGCTCAGTTGGTAGAGCAGCGGACTCTTAATCCGTAGGTCGAGTGTTCGAGTCACTCAGGGCCCACCA
>DASXIP010000780.1:0-3002 GCA_036497875.1 Caldimonas sp. | reverse complement strand
CGACGAGATCGGCGCCATGCTGCCTTACAGCCCGCTGCACCATCTGCTCCTCGAGGAGTTCGGCGCGCCTCTGGTGGCGACCTCGGCGAACATCACCGGCGAGCCGGTGCTGACCGACAACGCCGAAGTCGAAGCGCGACTGGGGCGCGTCGCCGATGCCTTTCTGCATCACGATCGTCCGATCGCGCGCCCGGCCGACGATCCCGTGGTTCGCGTGATCCTGGGCAAGGCGCGGCCGTTGCGTCTGGGACGCGGCAACGCGCCGCTCGAAATCGATCTGCCGTTCGCCCTGCCACGTCCGGTGCTCGCCCTCGGCGGACATCTGAAGAACACCGTAGCGCTTGGCTGGCAGCGCCGCGCGGTCGTGTCCCCGCATCTGGGCGACATGGATGCTCCTCGCAGTCTCGCGTTGCTCAAGCAGGTCGCGACCGATCTCCAAGCGCTCTACGGCGTGCACGCCGAAGCGCTCGCGTGCGACGCCCATCCCGGCTATGCCACGACGCGCCTCGCAGCGAGCTGGGGCCTGCCGGTCACAAAGGTGTTCCACCACCACGCGCATGCCTCTGCGCTCGCGGGAGAGTTCCCGCGACGTACCCCGTGCCTGGTCTTCACCTGGGACGGCACTGGCTACGGCGAGGACGGAACCGTCTGGGGCGGCGAGGCGCTCCTCGGACGGCCCGGCCATTGGCGGCGCGTCGCCAGCCTGCGGCCTTTCTCCCTGCCGGGCGGCGAGCGCGCGGCGCGCGAACCCTGGCGTTGCGCGCAGTCGCTTTGCTGGGAGACCGGAAGAACGTGGCAGGAATGCCCGGAGGAATCGGCGCTGCTACACAGTGCCTGGGAAAACGGATTGAACTGCCCGCGCACCTCCTCCGCGGGACGACTGTTCGACGCGGCCGCGGCCTTCCTCGGCCTCGCCCATCGCACGACCTTCGAGGCGCAGGCGCCGATGGCGCTCGAGGCCGCCTGCCGGGGCGAGGGCGAAGCGATCGCGCTGCCGTTGTCGGAGTCTCGCGGCGTTTGGGTCAGCGACTGGGAGCCGCTGCTCGCGCGCCTGCAGGATGCGGGCGCGAGCGTCGCAGAGCGCGCGGCGCTGTTTCACGTGAGCCTCGCGCGCGCGATCGTCGACCAGGCGCGAGCGGTGCGCGCCGCGCACGGCGTTTCGTGCATCGGGCTGGCCGGCGGGGTGTTCCAGAACCGCGTCCTCTGCGAGAACGTCGCACGGCTCGCCGAGTGCGAGGGTTTCTCGCTGTTCGTGCCCGAGCGCATCCCGTGCAACGACGCCGGCTTGAGCTTCGGGCAACTGATCGAGATCGGAGCGAGTACATGATCGACGGCCAGCACGTCACCCTTGCCCACGGCAACGGTGGCCGCTTCATGCGCGAGCTGATCGAGGAAGTGTTCGTGCGCCACCTCGCCAATCCCGAGCTCGACACCGGCGCGGACGCCGCCTTCGTCCGGCTACCGCCGGGCGAGGTGCTGGTCACGACCGACGGCTTCACCGTGGAGCCCCTGGAATTCCCGGGCGGCGACATCGGCTCGCTCGCCGTCCACGGCACCGTGAACGATCTCGCCGTCTCGGGCGCGGTGCCGGCGTATCTCAGCCTGAGCGCCTTCATCGAGGAAGGGCTGGAGTTCGCGCAGCTCGATCGGCTGGTGGCGAGCATGGCGCTCGCCGCACGCGAATGCGGCGTTCGCGTTGTCGCCGGCGACACGAAAGTCGTGCGCCGCGGCGAGGGCGGTGGCGTGTACTTCGCGACCACCGGTGTCGGCGTGCGCCGTCCCGGCCTGCGGCTCGGAATGGAGCGCATCCGGGAGGGCGACGTGGTGCTCGCGAGCGGCTCGGTCGGCGATCACGGCACTGCGGTGCTGCTCGCGCGCGAGCAATACGGCCTGCGCGGCGATCTCGAATCGGATGCCGCGAGCGTGCTGCCGCTCACTGCGGCGCTGCTTGGCTCTCCGGGCCTGCGCTTCATGCGCGATCCGACGCGAGGCGGCCTCGCCACGGTGGCGCACGAGATCGCGCGCGCGACCGGCATGTGCGTGCGACTGAACGGCCCGGCGATCCCGATCCGTGCGCCCGTGCTGGCCGTCTGCGAGATCCTCGGCTTCGACCCGATGTATCTCGCCTGCGAGGGCCGCGTGGTCGCGGTGCTCGCACCCGAGGACGCCGAGCGCGCGCTCGATGCCTGGCACGCGCTGCCGGCCGGTCAGTCCGCGGCGCGCATCGGCGTGGTGCAGAAGGGCGAGCCGCGAGTGGTGCTCGAGACCGAGCTTGGCGGAGAACGCTACCTCGAGGAGCTGGAAGATGACCCCTTGCCCCGCATCTGCTGACGGTGCCAACCTCGAGCGCGCGGTCCTCGTGCTCGGCATCGGCAACACGCTGCTCGGCGACGAAGGCGCAGGCGTGCACGCGATGCGCCGGCTCGAGGCGAGCTGCGGCAGTCGTCCGGGCGTTGACTTCGTCGACGGCGGCACCCTGAGCTTCACGCTCGCCGGCCTGATCGAGTCGAGCGCGGCGATCATCGTTCTCGACGCGGCGCAGATGCGGGCGGCGCCGGGAAGCGTCGCCGTGTTCGAGGGCGAGCACATGGACGAATTCCTCGGCAGCGAGCGCAAGCGCAGCGTGCATGAGGTCAGCCTGCTCGACCTGATGGCGCTCGCCGCGCTCGGCGGTCGCCTGCCGGTTCGGCGCGCGCTGATCGGCATCCAGCCGCAGGCGATCGATTGGGCAGATGCGCCGACCGAGACGGTGGCGCAGGCGATCCCCCGTGCGTGCGAGCGCGCGCGCGAATTGATCGAAAGGTGGCGATCATGAGCGCGCTGGACAAGATCGCGGTCAAGGTCGTCACGGCGGCGGACCTGCCCACCGGCAATGCCAGGGCGCTGCTGCGCGAGCTCGCCGATCTGCTCGACGCCTGGGTGGAAAAAGGCGAGGCCGGCAGCGTCGACCTGCGCAGCCTGCCGCTTTCGCGCGGCGACTACGAGGAGCTGGAGGCCGCGCT
>DASXIP010000779.1:0-2229 GCA_036497875.1 Caldimonas sp. | reverse complement strand
GAAGGACCTGAAGCCGCTGCCCGCTGCCGACCCGCTCGTCGACAAGTGCATCGAGTGCGGCTTCTGCGAGCCGAAGTGCCCGTCGCGCGGGCTGACGCTTTCGCCGCGCCAGCGCATCGTCGGCTGGCGCGAGATCGCACGACTCGAAGCCGACGGGAACGATCCGCAACGCAGCGCCGAGCTGAAGCGGCTCTACGACTACCATGGCATCGACACCTGCGCCGCGTGCGGGCTCTGCGCGACGGCGTGTCCGGTCGGGATCGAGACGGGTCTCCTGATCAAGGCGCTGCGCGGCAGGCGCGCGGGCCCGCTCGCGCGCCGGGTCGCCGACGTTGCCGCCGATCGCTACGCCGCCGTCACGGCCGGAGTTCGGATCGGCCTCGGCGTCGCCGACATGCTGCACGGCGCGATCGGCACGACGGCGATGAAGACCGGGCTCGATGGCCTGCGCAAGGCCTCGGGCGGGCGACTGCCGAAATGGTCGCCCGCGCTCGCCCGGCCGGTGCACTTCGTTCCGGCCCCGAGCGTGCCGACGGGCGACGAGCGCGTCGTCTACTTCCCCAGCTGCGCGGCGCGCAACATGGGTCCGCAACGCGGCGATGACGATGTCGAGATGCTGCCGGCGGTGGCAGAGCGGCTGTTTCGCCGCGCCGGCTTCGAGGTCGTTTACCCAAAGGGGCTCGACGGCCTCTGCTGCGGCCAGCCGTTCGAGAGCAAGGGGCTCGTCGTCGCCGCCGATCGCAAGTCCGCCGAGCTCGCCGCCGCGTTGCGCGACGCGAGCGAGGACGGTCGCTGGCGAATCGTGTTCGACACCAGCCCTTGCTCCTATCGCATGAAGAAGGCGCTCGCCGGGGCGCTCGAGATCGAGGACAGCATCGACTTCGTCCACGACGTGGTGCTGCCGCGGCTGGCGATCACACCGCAGCCGGGCACCGTCGCCGTGCACCCGGTGTGCAGCGTGCGCAAGATGGGCACCGTCGACAAGCTGCTGACGATGGCCAGGCATTGCAGCGAGTCGGTCGCGACGAGCGAAGCAGTGCAGTGCTGCGGTTTCGCCGGCGATCGCGGCTTCGTGCGGCCCGAGCTCAACGAGCACGCGCTGCGCCACCTGAAGGAGTCGCTTCCCGCCGCCTGCAACGCCGGCGTCTCGAGCAGCCGTACCTGCGAGATCGGCCTCTCGGAGGCGGCCGGCATCCCGTACCAGTCGATCCTCTACCTGGTCGAGCGCTCGTCGGCCGGGGCCGAAGGCGCCGGCCGCAGCGCATCGGCGACCAGCTCGGCGATGTCGCGCGACTGAACCGCGCCGTCCGGCTGCACTGCGCCCAGGCCGTCGGTCATCATCACTGCGCAATAGGGGCACGCGGTCGCGATCGTGCGCGGCTCGACAGCGAGGGCCTGCTCGACGCGGACGACGTTGATGCGTGCGCCGATCGTCTCGTCGATCCACATGCGGCCGCCGCCGGCGCCGCAGCACATCGCCTTCTCGCGCCTCAGCGCGAACTCGAGCGGGACGTCCTTGCTCAGGCGCGCGACGATCGCCCGCGGCGCGTCGAACTCGCCGTTGTGGCGGCCGAGGTAGCACGGGTCGTGGTAGATCACACGTTCGAGCGACGAGTCGACCGCGATCCGCCCAGCGGCGAGCAGCTCGGCGATCAGCTGCGTGTGGTGCACCACCTCGATCTCGGCGCCGAACTCCGGATACTCGTTGCGCAGCGAGTTGAGTGCGTGCGGATCGCAGGTGACGATGCGCTTCGCCCCGAGCTCGCCGAGCGTCGCCGCGAGCGCGGTCGCGAGCTGGCGAAACAGCATCTCGTTGCCGACCCGGCGCACGCACTCGCCGGTCGAGCCCTCGCCGGCGCCGAGGATGCCGAAGCGGACGCCGGCGTGCTGCATGATGCGAACGAACGCGCGCGCGATCTTCTGGCCGCGCGGGTCGAACGACATTGCCGAGCCGACATAGAAGAGATAGTCGAGCCCGGCCATGCCGGCCGCATCGCGGACGATCGGCACGTCGAGCCCATCGGCCCAAGCGGCCCGCGCGCTCGCGGGCAGACCCCATGGATTCCCCTCGGCCTCGTACGCCTCGAAGAGGTGCTTCAGCTCGTGCGGAAATTCGCCGGCGATCATCACCTGGTGCTGGCGCATGCGGAAGAACTTGTCGAGATGCTCGAGCTCGATGGGGCACGCTGCCTCGCAGTAGCCGCAAGTCGTGCACGCCCAAAGCGTCTC
>DASXIP010000778.1:0-13737 GCA_036497875.1 Caldimonas sp. | reverse complement strand
CCGAGATCAGCCATGCGCCGGCGCACCGCAGGCGAGTCGCGACCGGTGACGACGAGCGGAACGATGCCGGCCTGCTGCAACAGCTTCATGCCCTGGCCGTCGAGCGTCGAGAAGGCCTTGAAGGTCTCGCCGGCATCGCCGTGATAGATCGTGCCGTCGGTGAGGACGCCGTCGACGTCGAAGATCGCCGCGGCGATGCCGTCGCCGTTGCCACGCGCAGCGAGCAGCAGCTCGGCGGGAAACGTCAGCGCCGGCGTGCGGGGCCGTGCGGCGGCCGCCATCAGATCACCTTCGCGCGCATCAGGTCGTTCGAGTTGAGCGCGCCGACAAGAGCTCCTGCGGCGTCAACGACAAGAAGGCCGGTGACGCGATGGCGCTCCATCATCTCGGCCGCCTCGACGGCGAGCGCGTCGTCGCGGACCAGCTTCGGCCCGGTGCTCATCACTTCGCCGGCGCGCATCGCGCGCAGGTCGCCGCCGGTCTCGATCAGCCGGCGCAGGTCGCCGTCGGTGAAGACGCCGGCGATGCGGCCCACGGCGTCGCAGACGGCGGTGAAGCCGAGCCCCTTCGTCGTCATCTCGTGCAGCATGTCGGCCATCACCGTGTCGGTGGTGACGCGTGGCACCGCGTCGCCGCTTCGCATCAGCTCGGCGACGTGCATGAGGAGCTTCCTGCCGAGGCTGCCGCCGGGATGCGAGCGCGCGAAGTCCTCTTCGCGAAAGCCGCGGGCGTCGAGCAGCGCGACCGCGAGCGCGTCGCCGAGCGCCATCTGCGCCGTCGTGCTGGCGGTCGGCGCGAGGTTGAGCGGGCATGCCTCCTGGTCAACCGCGCTCGACATGACGATGTCGGCATGGCTGCCGAGGCTGCTGTCGACGTTGCCCGTCATCGCGATCAGGACGACGTCGAGCCGCTTGATCGCCGGCAGGATGGCGCCGATCTCGTCACTCTCTCCCGAGTTCGAGATCGCGAGGACGACATCGCCCTCCATCACCATGCCGAGGTCGCCGTGACTGGCCTCGCCGGGGTGAACAAAGAGCGCCGGCGTTCCCGTCGAGGCGAGCGTCGCCGCGACCTTGCGGCCGACGTGGCCGCTCTTGCCCATGCCCATCACGACGATGCGGCCGCGGCAGGCGAGGATCGCGCGCAGCGCGGCAACGAAGCCCTCGCCCTGGCGCTCCTTCAGCGCGTCGAGCGCACGCGCCTCGATGTCGAGCGTCCTGCGCGCGAGCTCGAGCGCACGGCCGGCATCGAAGGAAGAGGAGGCGGACACCATCGAGAGGGAGCGGTCCAGTAGGATCGGCCGATTCTAGGGATGCCCCGAACGGCAGCCCGCGACCAGGAATCGCTCGCCGCGCGCACGCCTCCTCGATGATCTCGCCGCTCGAACTGACGCTCGTCTTCCTCGTCGCCGCGGTGGCAGGAGTCGTCATCTGCCGGCTGTGGCACCTGCCGCCGATGCTCGGCTACCTCGCGGTCGGCGTCGTCCTCGGCCCGAGCGCAATGGGCATTGCGGCGACCAGTGAGGGCGTCGCCTACCTGGCCGAGTTCGGCATCGTGTTCCTCATGTTCGTCATCGGCCTCGAGTTCAACCTGCCGAGGCTGCAGAGCATGCGCAAGTTCGTCTTCGGCCTCGGCCTCAGCCAGGTCGTGACGACGATGCTCGCGGCGCTCGTCGGCAATGCCGCGCTCGCCGTCATCCTCGGTGCCGGTGGTCGCGCCTGGGGGCTCGGCTGGCAGAGTGCGCTCACCCTCGGCGCCGCGCTGGCGATGAGCTCGACCGCGATCGTCGTCAAGCTGATGGCCGATCGGCTCGAGCTCGAGAGCGAGCACGGCCGCCGCGTCATGGCCGTGCTGCTGTTCCAGGACCTCGCGGTGGTGCCGCTGCTCGTGGTGTTGCCGGCGCTCGGCTCGACGCCGCAGGAGCTGCTGCGCGAGCTCTCGATCGCCGCGCTCAAGGCAGCGGTCGTGCTCACGCTGCTGCTGGTCGGCGGCCGCGTCGTGATGCGCTGGTGGCTGACGCTCGTCGTCCGTCGCAAGAGCGAGGAGCTGTTCGTCCTCAACCTGCTGCTCGTCACGCTCGGCCTGGCCTGGCTCACCCAGCGCGCCGGCCTGTCGCTCGCGCTCGGCGCGTTCGTCGCCGGCATGCTGATCGCGGAGACCGAGTTCAAGCATCAGGTCGAGACCGATATCCGGCCGTTCCACGACGTCCTCCTCGGCCTGTTCTTCATCACCATCGGCATGAAGCTCGACCTCGGCCTCGTCGCCGGGCGCTGGCAGCTCGTGCTCGCGCTGACGGTGTTGCCGGTGCTGTTCAAGTTCGGCCTCGTCACGTTGCTCGCCCGCGTCTTCGGCGCGGCGCCCGGAGTCGCGCTGCGCACCGGCCTCTATCTCGCCCAAGCCGGCGAGTTCGGCTTCGTCCTGCTCGGCATGGCGAGCGATCGCCATCTGCTGCCGCCGACGTTGCAGGGCCCGGTGCTCGCGAGCATGTTGTTGTCGATGATGGCGACGCCGTTGATCTTCACCTACAGCAACCGGATCGTGATGCGGCTTTCGGCCAACGACTGGCTGCTGCAGTCGGTCGCGATGACGACGATCGCGCGGCGCGCGATCAACGTCGAGGGGCACGTCATCATCTGCGGCTTCGGCCGCAGCGGACAGAACCTCGCCCGCCTGCTCGAGGCGGAGGAGATCGGCTACATCGCGCTCGACCTCGACCCCGACCGGGTCCGTCAGGCGACCGCGGCGGGGCAGAGCGTCGTATTCGGCGACGCGGCGCGGCTGCAGAGCCTGATGGCAGCCGGCCTCGCGCGCGCCGCCGCCGTCGTCGTCAGCTACCACGACACACCATCGGCGCTGAAGATCCTGCATCTCGTCCGATCGCACGCAGCGAAGGTGCCGGTGATCGTCCGCACGATCGACGACACCGATTTCGAACGCCTGCGCAGCGCCGGCGCGACCGAGGTCGTCCCGGAGGCAATCGAGGGCTCGCTGATGCTTGCGAGCCACGCACTGGCGCTGGTCGGCGTGCCGATGCGCCGGGTGCTGCGCCTCGTCCAGCAGCAGCGCGACGCCCGCTACGGGCTCTTGCGCGGCTATTTCCACGGCGCCGATGACGACACCGTCGAGGAGCTGGATCAGACGCGATTGCTCAGCGTCACGTTGCCGCCCTCGTCGCGCAGCATCGACCGCACGCTCGGCGAGCAGGCGCTCTCGAATCGCGGCGTCACGGTCGTCTCGCTGCGCCGCGCGTCGGGAGCCGTGCTGCAGCCGAGCGACGCGATCGCGCTTGCCGCCGGCGACACGCTCGTCCTCTCGGGATCGCCCGAGACGCTGGCGCGTGCCGAGGCGGCGCTGCTGGCGCTGGCCTGAGCCGGCGCGCCGCTCAGGTCATCGGCGCCTGCTTGGCGAGCGTCGCGCGCATGCGCGTCGCCATCACCGCGCCAGCGGCGCGCAGCAGCTCGAGCGCGAGCGCCGGCGAGCGCTGCGCGAGCTCTTCCATCCGCGGGCCGCGTAGCGCCCAAACGATGCACTGCGTCATCGCCTCGACGTTGGCCATGCGCGGCGTGTCGCCGAACAGACCGGGCTCGCCGACGACGGCACCGGCGCGCAAGATCGCGACCTTGCTGCTGCCCGGTGCGCCACCGGTCATGAAGATCTGCATGCTGCCTTGCTGGAGGAAGTACATCGAGCGGTCGGCGTCGCCCTGCTTGATGAGGAGGTCGCCGGCTCGGATCTCGTAGCGCGCGAGGTAGGGCGCGATCGTCCGCCAGTTGTCGACCGTCAGACGCGCGCGGAACGCATCCTCGGCGTTGAGCGTCTGTACCGCCTTGACCAGTTCGTCGACTTCCATTCCCGACCTCCAGTGGCTGAGCGCCGCGCGCGATCGGCGGGCCAGCTCGAATCAGGACGCGATTATCCGTCCCGCGTCGCGGCCGACTGCCGCAGGCGCGGACGCGAGGCGTCCTTTTGTCGCGCTTCGCGCGCCGTTGATCGTGCCGACTACGCGGTTGCGGGGTGGCGCGCGCGTGCTTCGCGCAGGGCGGGCGCCGGCGCGAGCGCATCGATCGCTGCGGCCAGGACCTCGACCGGACGGTGCCGCTCCAGGCGCCGCGCCAGCGCTGCCGTGCGCTGTCGGAGCGTCGCGTCAGCGAGCATTGTCTTCGCCATCGCTGCCACCGCATCGGCGCTGGCGTGCTCCGGCCGCAGCCAGGCGCCGACGCCGGCATCGTGCAGGCAGGCGCTGTTCAGGAACTGGTCGAGGTTGCTCGGCAGCGCGAGCACGGGAACCCCGTGCACAAGCGCCTGGTGGCTGGTCGGGCTGCCGCCGTTGCAGACGACGAGTCGGCTGGCGGCAGCGATCGTGTCTCCGGGCAGGTATGGCGCGACCGAGACATTTGCCGGCACAGCTGCGGCCAGCGAAGCGCCGGCGGTCGCGACGACGACCGGCAGCCCCAGTCGCGTCAGGCCGTCGAGCACGCTCGGCAGCCGCGCCGCGCTGCCCGAGCTGCCAAGCGTGACGTAGACGACGCCGTCGCGCTTGTCGAGCGCGTCCCACCACGGCGGCAGCGCGATCGGCGGCGACCACGGCACCGGGCCGAGGTGCCGATGCGACGCCGGCGCGTCGAACAACGGCACGAGCTCGGGTGGATCGGCGTACAGCGTGACGTCGCCGTCGGTGTAGTGGCGGAGCAGGTCATGGCCGAGATCGGCGAGGCCGTGACCGCGCCGGCTCGCCTCCATGCCGCGTGCATGCAGCCGAAACGCGATCGGGCGCGCGCCGCGAAAGACGAGATCGCCGATCGCCGCGGGAACGAGTCGCGTCCATGGCAGCGCCGGCACGTGCCAGGTCCGTCGCGCGTGCGGGCTCCAGTAGGCGTTGCTGATGTTGATGTAGGGCACGCCGGCGAGTCGCGCGCTGATCGAGAGCGAGAGCCGGAAATCGCCGACGACGGCGGCCGGCCGGACGCGCGCGAGCAATGCGAGGTAATCGGCGACGCAGGCGTCGAAGCTCTTGCGATCGTGGATCGGCGCGCCGGTGCGCAGCGCCTCGAGGAAACGCGCCGTCGTCATCGTGACGATCCGTTCGGTGCGCCATTCGTCGGTCGGGCAGACGGCCTCGAAGCGATCGTCGACCGCCATTACCACCGGCCGGCCACGCGCGGCGATGCCGCGCGCGAGCGCGACCGGGCGGGCGACATGCGCCAGCGTGACCGCTTCGGCGACGAAGAGGATCGTCACTGGCCGCAGAGGCGCCGGGAGATGTTCGCCGCCTCGTGGCGGTCGAAGAAGAACGGATAGAACGAACGCTCTCTCGCATCGCGGCGGCGACCGCCGAGGCGTGCGATCTCGCCCGCGCAGTGCTCGAGGTCGAGCCGAAGCAGGACGGCAGGCGCATTGACCTGCGGATCGAGGCGCTCTTCGGCCATGCGCTCGAAGCCGAGCATGCGCTCGTAGAAGCGGACGTGGCGCGGATTGACCTCGATCAGCACGTCGCTGCAGCGGTGCAGCTCGATCACGTAGATGCAGGCGACGTGGAAGATCGCGCCGAGCACGGTCTGCGACCGGACCGAATCGTCGACGGCGAGCTTGGTGAACTCGCAGAGCTTGCGGCCCTCGGCGCGCAGGGCGTTCACTTCGTCCGGATAGAGACGAGCAACGAAGAGGCCGTCATCGCCGTCGAGCGATGCTGTGATCGTCGCGATGGTCGTTTCGTGGTTGCAGGCCGCGAGCGTGATGCGGTCGCCGACGTCGTCACGCAGCGGCTCGACCGAGTAGCCGCGCCAGGCATAGCGGCGCTGGAGCAGGGAGCTCGCGGTGGCGCGATGCTCACCGTCGCTGGCCACCGTGATGTGAAATGGATTGTCGAACTCGTCACTGGTGTCGACGACACGGTCCCACTCGGAATCCGAGAAAGCAGGTGGGCGCTGGGTTGGCGAGAAGCGCCCCCCGCGGGGCGCATTGAAGAAGAGGGAGTGACCCGCAACGTGAATCTCTGACACGAAATATCCCTGATCACTGCCGAAAATCGACACGTGGTAACAATGGGTTTCAGTGCCCGGCCCGCCACGGCGCCGCGCCTTCCTCCCTGCGATGGTTTCTCTCCTGAGCTCCTCCCCGAGCCCTGTCGGCGCGCTCTCGGCCGGGTCTTTGGCAGCGCGCGTGTGCACGATTCGAGCCACCGTTGTCGCCGCCCCGGTCAGGACCGCGAGCAGCGGGTGTCTGCGCTGAGCCCGAGGTGGCGACGTTCTCGTACGCGGAAGCGTTCCGGCGAAACGTCGGCTGGGTGACGGTCGCCGAGCAGGAGCGATTGCGCGGCAAGCGGATCGCGATCGCCGGCCTTGGCGGCGTCGGCGGCGCCCACCTACTGACCTTGACGCGCCTGGGCATCGGCGCCTTCCACCTCGCCGACTTCGACCGCTTCGAGCTCCACAATTTCAACCGCCAGGTCGGCGCGAACGTCCAGTCGGTCGGCCGGCCGAAGGTCGAGGTGATGGCCGAGATGGCGGCGGCCATCAATCCGGAGCTCGATCTGCAGCTCTTCGCGGACGGCGTCCATACGGACAACGCCGGGCGCTTCCTCGACGGCGTCGATCTTTACGTCGACGGCCTCGACTTCTTCGTGCTCGACGAGCGACAGCGGCTGTTCGCGCTCTGCGCCGAGCGCGGCATCCCCGCGATCACCGCAGCACCGCTCGGCATGGGCGCCGCGCTGCTCGTCTTCCTGCCGGGACGGATGAGCTTCGAGGACTATTTCCGCATGGGCAGCGCGCCGCTCGCCGAGAAGGCGGCGCGCTTCCTCGTCGGTCTGTCGCCGTCGATGCTGCAGATGGGCTACCTCGTCGACCCCTCGCGGCTCGACCTCGCCGCGCGCACCGGGCCGTCGACGCCGATGGCATGCGACCTATGCGCCGGCATCGCCGCCACTGAAGCGCTGAAGGTACTGCTCGGTCGTGGCCGCGTCGTCGTGGCGCCGCGCGGCGTCCACTTCGACGCCTACAAGAACCGCCTCAAGCACACCTGGCGGCCGGGCGGCAACGCGCATCCGGTGCAGCGGGCGCTGATCGCCGTCACGCGGCGCCGTTATGCCGCAGAGATGGGAGGCGTCCGGGCATGAGCGTCGCGCAAGCGATCCTCGAGCTGGCACGTTGGGCGCCGAGTGGAGACAACACGCAGCCCTGGCGCTTCGAGATCGTGGCCGACGATCACGTCGTCGTTCATGCCTTCGACACCCGCCGCCACTGCCTTTACGACCTCGACGGCCAGGCGAGCCAGTTCTCGGTCGGTGCGCTGCTCGAGACGATGCGGATCGCCACCAGCGCGCATGGCCTGACGATGCAGTTTGCGCGGCGCGCCGGCGAGCCCGACGAGCTGCCGGTGTTCGACGTCCGCTTCGTGCGTGACGAGCGTGTCGCGGCCGACCCGTTGCACGCGTCGGTGCGTGAGCGTTCGGTGCAGCGCCGGGCGCTCAGCACGCGCCGCGTCGACGCCGAGGACAAGACGGTCCTCGAAGGCGCGGTCGGCCCTGCGTTCACCGTCGTCTGGTTCGAGACGGCGACCGAGCGGCTCCGCCTCGCCTGGCTCGCGACAAGGAGCGCCAAGATCCGCTTGACAATCCCCGAGGCGTACGCGGTTCACCGCGACGTCATCGCCTGGGGCGCGCGCTTCAGCGACGATCGCATCCCGGACCAGGCGCTCGGCGCCAGCGCGCCTTCGTTGCGCTCGATGCGATGGGTGATGGCGAGCTGGCAACGCGTCCAGCGCATGAACCGCTACTTCGGCGGCACCATCGCGCCTCGGCTCGAGCTCGATCTGCTGCCGGGACTGCGCTGCGGCGCGCACTTCGCGATCATTGCGGCGCGGCCACCTGCCGGCATCGATGACAACGTCGCCGCGGGCGCTGCGGTCCAGCGCTTCTGGCTGACGGCGACGAGCCGACGGCTGCAGATCCAGCCGCAATACACACCGCTCGTCTTCGCCGCCTGTGCGCGGCGGCAAATCGCGTTCACGCGCGACCGTGCGGCGATCGCGCGGGCGAGGCACGTCGCAACGACACTCGAGAGGCTGCTCGGCGAGACCGCGGCGGTTTCGGCGGTCTTTCTCGGCCGCATCGGGCACGGCCCGGCGGCGACGTCGCGTTCTCTGCGGCTCCCGCTCGATCGGCTGATGTGGTCGCCGGAACCTTCCGCGCCACGAGCGACCCCCTGACCGAGGGGTGTGTCGGCGACCGAAACGGCACTGCGTTTGCCCTGAGGACTCGCCCCTCACCCCATCTTCAAGGTCTCGTATGAAACAGTTTGCCCTCCACTCCATCGCGGCGTCGGTGCTGACGTTACCCGCACTGGCCTTCGCGCAAACGACGCCGTTCACCTTCGACCCCACGGGAACGCCCGGCGCAACCGGCGACATCACGGGTCTCGGCGCGCTCGACCAGTCGCCGGGCAACGCATTGTCGGTCGGCGGCGTCGTGACGCCGGTCGGCGGTCAGGCGAACCTGCTGTACCAGGCCAACCTCGGTACGCTGAACAATACGGCCGGCAATCCGGTGTTTCTGAACGGCACGGGCGGCAATTTCTTTACCTTCGTCGCCGGCTTCCGGGAAACGTTTACCTCGATCAGCACCGGCGGCGGCAACACGACGGCGACGTTTGCGCTCGCGGCGGGGGCGCCGAACTTCTTCGTCATGTACGCCACGTCCGCGCCCGGCGACAACCTGACCGGCCTGGGGTTTACGAGCGGCACGCCGATCCTGATGGGCGTCATCAACTCGACGAACTTCACGAGCAGCTTCAGCGAAACGCTCGCCAGCATCGCGAGCCCGGTGCAGTTCGATCAGTTCAACGCCAACAACTATCCCGGCGTCACGACGGTCATCGGCGCCGGCGCGAGCTCGTTCAACGCGACGATCACGTCGTTCAATGCGAGCTACTTCCCGAGCCTCAGCGCGTCGAGCCTCACCCTGAGCTTCTTCAACACGTCGCAGGTGACCCCGTTCCTGCAGGTCGATCCGTCGGCCCGGTTCAGCAGCAACGGCGTCGCGAACGGCGACGTGGTCGCCACTCGCGGCGCGATCAACGGCGTCAGCGGGCCCGACTTCCAGTTCCAGGCCGACGCCAATAGCTCGTTCCAGGTGTCCGCGATCCCGGAGCCGGAGACGTACGCGCTGATGCTCGGCGGCCTCGCCCTCGTCGGCTTCGTCGTCGGGCGTCGTCGTCGCAGCTGAGCCCGGCGGCCCGGAGCCCATCCGTCGAGACCGACCCCGTTCTTGCCTCTCTACAACGGCCCCACGGGGCCGTTCTCTTTGTCCATTCGGACTCGCGAGCGAGAAGAGCAGCCCGGTGATAGGCCACGACCGCTGGGATGCACAGGCATGGCGATGGCCGCGGCGGTCTTCTCCGACGTGGCGTTCGCCCACGAGCCGACCTCGTTCGCTGCCGGTGACCCAATGCTCTCGACGGTGCCGATCAAGATGCGGCCGCAGGTGGCTCCCTGGTGATCGGCAAGGGCTCGCGCT
Source organism: Caldimonas sp. (assembly GCA_036497875.1). Classification (GTDB taxonomy): domain Bacteria; phylum Pseudomonadota; class Gammaproteobacteria; order Burkholderiales; family Burkholderiaceae_C; genus Schlegelella_A. The sequence continues at coordinate 4,226 of DASXIP010000778.1, read as the reverse complement.
GCCGTTCGCGCCGATGAACTTCGACGGCGTCGCCGGGAACCCAGCGCCGAACATCGGCGCCTGCTGAGCCGACGTCACTTGCCGATGCAGAAGCGCCCGAAGATGGCTCCGAGCAGATCCTCCGAGGTGAATGCGCCGGTGACCTCGCCGAGACTGTCGTGGGCGAGGCGAAGCTCCTCCGCGAACAGCTCGAGCGCACGGTTGCCGAGCCCGGCGTGGCCTGCCGCCTGCTCGAGATGGCCGCGGGCGCGCTGCAGGGCATGGACGTGGCGCGCCCGGGCGATGAAGACGCCCTCGGGCGCCGCCTGCCAGCCCGCGATCGCGAGCAGGCGCCGACGCAGCGCACCGAGGCCTTCGCCGGTCGCTGCCGAGACCACGAGGCCATCGTCGACCGAAACCGAGCGCTGCAGGTCGACCTTGTTGAAGACGTGGAGGGCGCGGCCATCGGCGTCCAGCCGTGCCGGCAGGCGCGCTGCAATGGCAGCGTCGCCGTGCTCGTACTCGGGGTCGCCGAGGCTGGTCAGGTCGTGCAGGAAGACGACCGCATCGGCACCCTCGATCTCGGCCCAGGTGCGGGCGACGCCGATCCGCTCGACCTCGTCGACGGCGTCGCGCAATCCGGCGGTGTCGACGACGTGCACCGGAACGCCCTCGATCTGGATCGTCTGGCCGACCTTGTCGCGCGTCGTCCCCGGCGTCGCCGTGACGATGGCGAGCTCGGCGCCGGCGAGCGCGTTGAGCAGCGAGCTCTTGCCGACGTTCGGCTGGCCGGCGAGGACGACACGGATGCCGTCGCGCAGCAACGCACCCTGGCGGGCACGCGCGAGGACCGCGTCGACGCCGGCGCGCGCCTGCGCCAGGCGGCCGTCGGCGTCGGCGGTGGTGAGGAAATCGATTTCCTCCTCGGGAAAGTCGAGCGTCGCCTCGACCAGCAAGCGCAACTCGACGATCACCGCCGCGAGCGCCGAGATCTCGCTCGAAAAGGCACCGTCGAGCGAGCGCGCCGCCGAGCGCGCCGCCGCCTCGGTGCTGGCATCGATCAGGTCGGCGACGGCTTCGGCCTGGGCAAGGTCGAGCTTGTCGTTGAGAAAGGCGCGCTCGGTGAATTCGCCCGGCGCGGCGATGCGCAGCCCCGGCAGCCGTGCCGCTCCCGATGCATCGGACTCCGCCGCGGCCTCCAGGCAACGCGCGAGCAGCAGCTGCAGCACGACAGCACCGCCGTGTGCCTGCAGCTCGAGAACGTCTTCGCCGGTGTAGGAATGCGGCGCCGGGAAGAAGATCGCGAGGCCGCGATCGATCGTGCTGCCGTCGCCGGCGAGGAAGGCGACGTGCGCCGCGTGGCGCGGCGCCGGGACACGGCCGCAGATCGCCGCGACGAGTGGCGGCAGTCGATGCCCCGAGACGCGGACGATGCCGACCGCGCCGCGACCGCTCGCTGTCGCGATCGCGACGATGGGGTCTTCGCGCCGCGCCAGCTGCATCACCGGATTGTCCGGCACCGCGCTCGCGCGGCCGCTACTTGCCGATTACGCCGAGCCGCTTGTTGATCACGTACTGCTGTGTGATCGACAGGATGTTGTTCGTCAGCCAGTACAGCACGAGGCCGGCAGGAAAGAAGAAGAACATCACCGAGAAAACGAGCGGCATGATCCACATCATGCGGGCCTGCACCGGATCGGGCGGCGTCGGGTTGAGCCAGGTCTGAAGCAGGCTCGTCCCGGTCATCAGCAACGGCAGGATGAAGTACGGGTCCTTCGCCGAGAGGTCGCTTATCCAGCCGATCCACGGCGCATTGCGCATCTCGACCGACGACAGCAAGACCCAGTAGAGGGCGATGAAGAACGGCATCTGGACCAGGATGGGCAGGCAGCCGCCGAGCGGATTGACCTTCTCCTCGCGGTAGATGCGCATCATCTCCTGCTGCATCTGCTGCGGCTTGTCCTTCAGCCGCTCCCGCATCTCCATGATCCGCGGGTTGATCGACTTCATCTTGGCCATCGAGCCGTAGGCCTTGGCGTTGAGCCAGTAGAAGGCGATCTTCAGCAGCACGACGAGAGCGACGATCGACCAGCCCCAGTTGCCGATCAGCTTTTCCAGCTGCGTCAGCAGCCAGAACAGCGGCTTGGCGAGGATCGTGAACCAGCCGTAGTCCTTGACGAGCTCGAGCCCGGGAGCGAGCTGGGCGAGCTTGTTCTCTTCCTGCGGCCCGGCAAAGAGTCGCGCGTCGAACGTCTTCGTCGCACCAGGCGCAATCTCGCCCATCGGCACCAGCTCACCGACCGAATACTTGTTGGTGTCGACCCTGTCCGTGAAGAACTCGCGCGGCAACGGTGGGCCGCCTGGCGTGTCGATGAGCCAGGCGGTGGCGAAGTAGTGCTGCACCATCGCCACCCAGCCGTTCGTGCCGCTCGTCTCGTGGTCGGGCTTGTCGCCAGGGGCGCGCTTCTCGATCGATTTGAAGGCGACCTTCTTGTAGTGCGCGCTGTCGGTGTAGATCGCCGGGCCCGTGAATGTGAAGTACATGCTCGAGCCGCCGGGCGGATCGTTGCCGTCGCGGACGAGCTGCAGATACAGCCGCGGGTTGATCGCCGACGCCGAGTCATTGACGATCTGGTGCAGCACGTCGATGACGTAGTCGCCGCGCCGGAAGGTGTAGGTCTTGACGAGCTTGACACCGCCGACCGGGTCGCTCTCCAGGACGACCTTCAGCTCGTTTGCGCCCGCCGGCAGCGTGCGCTCCCCGGGCAGGATGTGCATCGGCGTGTGGTGATTCGGCAGCCCGCTGCCGCCGGCCGGCGGTACGAGCCCGGTCTCGGCGAGGTAGAGGCGGCTCGACGAGCTGTCGAGCAACACGACGTGCTTGGCGTGGTCCACCGGGTCGGCCTGCTTCAGCAGCTCGAGGCGGGCCAGCGTTCCGCCGGTGCTGTCGATCGTCGCGCGGACGAGGTCGGTCGTGATCGTGACCTGCTGCGACGGCGCCGCGGCCGATGCTGCCGGCGGCGGCGCGACGGCGACCGCAGCCGCCGGCGGTGCGGCCGTCGCGGGCGCGGTGGCCCCCGGAACGTCGAGGCTCCCTGTCGGCGCCGGTGCCTGCGGGGTCGGCGCCGCGGTCGGCGCCGCGATTTGCGCTGCCGGCGGCGGCCCGAACATCGTCGGCTGGCCGTTGTGCCGGTTCCAGGCCTCCCAGATGAAGAACAGCGAGGCGAGGAAGATGCCCCAGAGAAGAGTTCGGCGGATGTCGGTCATGGACGCGTTTCAGTGCGCGGGCGGCGCGGTCTCGGCGGCCGGCTTTCGCCCAAGCAAGGCGGTGAGAAAGCGCGGCGCCGCTGCTGGAACGGGGTCGATCCCTCCGGCGCACCAGGGGTGGCATCGACCGACGCGGCCGACCGTGAGCACGACCCCGACGGCCGCGCCGTGCGTTTCGAGCGCTTCGAGGGCATACGCCGAGCACGTCGGCGCGAACCGGCACGCGCTGCCGAGCCACGGGCTCAACGCGAAGCGATAGCCGCGCACGAGGCCGATCAACGCAGCCTGGGGCCAGGTTCTCATCAGCGGACGACGGTCGCGGCGGAGAGCAACGCGTCGAGCTCGGAGCGCGCCTGGTGGCGCAGCGCCGGCGACGCCGCGCTGATGAAACGAGACGGCTCGAAGGACGCGCGCAGGCGAACGATCCACAGGCCCGGGGCGAGACGAGCACGGTGGCGCACGGTCGCCGCATAGATCTGGCGCTTGAGCAGCGAACGCGTTACGGCCCGCTTTGCGTAACGTTTCGGGACCACCACGCCGACCCAGGCGGGGCCGGTCGGTAGGGCCGCGGGAGCGAAGTCTTCCACAGGGAACGTTCTCGCGGGGTCCTCGATTGTTGATAACTTCGTCGACCCAGGTCCGCCCGGCGGCGACCCTTGGCGCAAAGGCTGCGAACCTAGATGGTGCAATGCGAAATGGTCGGTGGTCGCCCGGCTACGCTCGCCGAGGACGCGCTCGAAATCGGCCGAGTCCACCAGGCGAGCTGGCATCCGGACGGCAGGCGGGCGTCCCGGCATCCGCCCGCTCCAGCCCGGAGCCTCAGACTGCCAGGCGCTTGCGGCCCTTGGCGCGCCGGGCGTTGATGACGGCGCGGCCGCCGCGCGACTTCATGCGGACGAGAAAGCCGTGCGTGCGGGCACGACGGACCTTGGAGGCTTGGTAGGTTCGTTTCATGGGTCGCTTCCTGGAGCCCGCGGCGG
>DASXIP010000777.1:0-1752 GCA_036497875.1 Caldimonas sp. | reverse complement strand
GCACAGCGCCATGCCGAGCGCGCCCCAGAGCGCGGCGCCGACGATCGCCCAGCGTTCGCCCCAGCGCGCGGTGATGAGCGAGGCCGGGATGTTGGAGACGAGCGAGCCGATGCCGATCAGCGTCACCATCAGCGCGGCGAGTGCGACCGAGCCGCCGAGCTGGCGGACGGTGAGCGCGATCACCGGCAGGATCGCGCCTTCGCCGAGCGCGAACAGGAACGTCGGCCCGAACGCAGGCAACGCGATCTGGCGCAGGTTGAAGGGCGGGTCGTTCACGCGGGCGGTGCGAAGGGCGATGGCATCGACCCTGGGGCAAGGAGCTTAGCGGCTGCGGCTTCGCGGCCGCGATCTGCGGCGCCGGAACGGGCACGTTATCCTCGCGCGCAGCCGGGGCTGCACGGCGGACGACAACTGTTTCTGGAGGAAGTGGATGGCCATTCTTTCGCATCGCGCCGGTGGCAACCGCGACGGCGGTGTCGACGCCGCTCTCTTGATCCTGCGACTGGTGCTCGGCCTCATGATCTTGGTGCACGGCATCGGCAAGCTGCCGCATCCACCCGAGGAGATCACTGGCCTGCTCGCGCAAGCGAACCTGCCGACGGCACTCGCGTGGGGTGTCTATGTCGGCGAGATTGCCGCCCCGATCCTGCTCATCATCGGCGTCTGGACGCGCCTGGCGGCGGCCTTGATCGCCGTCAACATGATCGTCGCCGTGCTGCTCGCGCACACCGGACAGCTCCTCAGCCTCGATCGGGGGGGCGGCTACGCACTCGAGCTGCAGGCGATGTACCTGTTCACCGCTGTCGCGCTGGCGCTGACCGGCGCCGGCCGCTTCAGCGTTGGCGGCCGCTACGGGCCGATGAACTAGCGCGCGTCCGCGCCGACGGCATCGAACCCGCCGGCGCTGCGAAGCGGGGCGCTCGCCGGGCCCGCGAGCAGCGCGACGAGCGCTCGCGCGGCCGCCTCGTTGCGTGTCGCGGTAGCGACCGCGACGCTGTAGACGGTCGCCAATGCGCACGGCTCGGGCAACGGCCCGACGAGGGCGAGGCCGGGCGTGTAGCGGATCTCGGTCGCCTGGGTGCAACCGATCGCCGAACGGTCGGCCGCGGCCGCAAGCGCGGCCATCGCGGTCGCGCCGTTCGCGTGCATGCGCAGGCGCGGCGCGAGGGCGTCGCGGATGCCGAGCCGATCGAGGACGGCAACAGCATGCGCACCCGCGGTCGAGCGCGTCGCATCCGGCAGGTAGAGCGCGCTCGCCGCGAGCAGCGTCGAGCGGAGCGCCTCGGCGTTGTCGATCGCCGGCAACGGCGCGCCGGCCGGCACGGCGAGGGCGGTCTGGACTCGGCCGATCGCAGCGCTCGTTGCCGCGGTGAGCGCGCCAGCGGCGACGAGCGCTGCGACCATCGCTTCGGTGGCGACGAAGACGTCGCACGGCGCGCCTGCGTCGAGCTCGTCGCGCATCGCGCCGACGGCGCCGAAGCGCGCGACCAGCCGCGTGTCGGCACTCGTCTCGAAGCCGGCCTGCACGGCGAGGACGAGACCCTTGACGGCGCCGGCGCAGAGGAGGTGGAGCTCAGCCGCCATCGTGTCGAGTGCGACGACGCACGCCGCGCCTCACTGGTCGGGCTTGGCGCCCGAGATCTTGACGATGCGCGCCCACTTGACGATGTCGTCGTCGAGAAAACGCGTGAACTCGGCGACGGTCATCGTCATCGGCACCGCGCCTTGCGCTTTCCAGGCCTGCGCGACCTC
>DASXIP010000776.1:0-2514 GCA_036497875.1 Caldimonas sp. | reverse complement strand
CATCTCGTCGAAATCGCCCGTCCACGGCTTGTTCGTGATCGTCAGCCCGCGCGCCTTCACGATGGGCCCGGCGACCGCGGACGCGCCGGGGCCCGGCGCGGACAGCGCGGAAGCGTGCTGGGCGAGGGCGCTGCCGCAGAGGAGGAGCAGCGCGGCCGAGAGCAGGGCCTGGCGCGAAGTCATCGCTACCCTCCTATGCTGCCCACACTACCCTAAGCGCCGCTCCGCGGCAAACGCGAGCTCCGCCGCACGACGCGGGGCGCCCACGCCGCAAATGGCGACCGCCGCGGGTTTGACAACGAGGATGCGCACAAGGACGATCGCTTCATGACCTCCTCCTCGATCACCCCGACGGCGACCCAAGCAGTTCCCCGCCCGCGCGCCCGCACGGCGGTCAAGCCCTCGCTCCTTGCCCAGCTCGTCTCCGCGCTCGCCGCTCGGCGCATCCGCGTCATCGACCTCACGCAGACCCTCAGCCCCGAGTTTCCACAGATCGCGCTGCCGCCCGAGATGGGCCAGTGCTGGCCGTTCCGGATCGAGGAGGTCTCGGCGTACGACGCGCGGGGGCCGGGCTGGTACTGGAACAACTTCTCGTGCGGCGAGCACACCGGAACCCACTTCGACGCGCCCATCCACTGGATCTCGGGCCGCGACTTGGCGAACAACTCGGTCGACACGATCCCGCCGCAGCACTTCGTCGCGCCGGCGTGCGTCGTCGATTGCAGCGAACAGGCGAGCGCCGATCCCGACTATCTGCTGACCGTCGACGACCTCGAGCGCTTCGAGGCCGCGCACGGCCGCGTCCCCGAAGGCGCATGGTTCCTGATGCGCACCGACTGGTCGAAGCGTCGCGACCCCGAGGCGTACCAGAATTTCGACGACGAAGGCCAGCACACGCCAGGGCCGAGCGCCGAGGCGGTACGTTTCCTCGTCGACGAGCGCAAAGTGCTCGGCTTCGGCTCGGAGGCGATCGGCACCGACGCCGGGCAGGGCTTTCATCTGCGGCCGCCGTATCCGTGCCACTACTACATGCACGGCGCCGGCCGCTACGGTCTGCAGTGCCTCGCCAACCTAGACCTGCTGCCGCCGACGGGCGCGGTGCTGATCTGCCCGCCGCTCAAGATCGAGAAGGGCAGCGGCAGCCCGTTGCGAGTGCTGGCGCTGGTCGAAGCCGTCTGATCGAAACCATCCTTTCGGCTGGCTATGTCGTCACCGCCACCGGACTCCGGTATTACCAGTTCGCGAACTGGGAGCTGCGGCAGCGTTCTCTCATCCGGCTTGACGATCGCCGGCCATAAACTTTCCTTCGCCATGAGAGTCGAGCACGTTCGCGTCCGTCCGCTGCGCATTTGCGCTGCAGTCGGGGCGCTGGCATGAGCGCAGCCGGCGGTACCGAGGTCGCCGTCGTCACCGGCGGCAGCGCCGGCATCGGCCTGGCGATCTGCGAGCAGCTGCTCGCAGATGGGCGCGAAGTCGTCTCGCTGGCACGGAGGCGCTCGCCACTCGCGCATCCGAAGCTGCACAGCATCGAAGCCGACCTGCTCGACCGCGCCGCAACCGCCGCCGCGGCGCGCGCTCTCGCCGACCGTTTCTCGGTCACCACCGTCGTCCACAACGCTGGCGTCATCCGCCCGGCGCTTCTTGCCGACGTCAAGCTCGACGACCTCGACGCACTCGTCGAACTCCACCTCGGCGCTGCGGTTCAACTCGTGCAGGCGGCGCTGCCGGCGATGCGCGCGCGCCGCTTCGGGCGGATCGTCCTGCTCTCGTCGCGCGCCGCCGTCGGCCTGGCGACGCGGACGAGCTACTCGGCGACCAAGGCGGGCATGCTCGGCATGGCGCGCACCTGGGCGCTCGAGCTCGCCGGCGACGGCATCACCGTCAACGTCGTCGCGCCGGGGCCGGTGCGCACCGAGATGTTTCACGACGTCGTCCCCGCCGGCAGCGAGAAGGAGCGTGCGCTCGCCGCCGCAGTGCCGGTTAAGCGGCTCGGCGAAGCGGCCGACGTCGCGCGCGCGGTCCGCTTCTTCGTCGACCCGGAAAACGGCTTCGTCACCGGGCAGGTCCTCTACGTCTGCGGCGGCACGAGCGTCGGCAGCCTGACGCTCTAGCCGCGTTCGCGCCCGCCGGCGGCCGCGGTCTCTTGCCAGAGGCGCTGTCTTTCTAGACTGGTTTAGCTCTAAACTATTCAGGTCTCATGAAGATTGTCTGCATCGGCGGCGGCCCCTCGGGGCTCTACTTCGCGCTGCTGATGAAGCAGCAGGACCCGCGCCACGACATCGTCGTCGTCGAGCGCAATAAGCCATACGACACCTTCGGCTGGGGCGTCGTCTTCTCCGACCAGACGCTCGGCAATCTGCAGGCTGCCGACCCGAAGAGCGCGGACCGGATCCTCGGCGCCTTCAACCACTGGGACGACATCGAGGTCAACATCCGCGGCCACAAGATCCGCTCCGGCGGCCACGGCTTCTGCGGCATCGGCAGGAAGCGCCTGCTCAACATCCTGCAGGAGCG
>DASXIP010000775.1:0-1630 GCA_036497875.1 Caldimonas sp. | reverse complement strand
ATGACGCCGTTCGACTGGACGACGTCGGGAATCGTCACGTGCGCCATGCCGCCCGATTCGTCGCTCAGCATGATCAGGCTGCCGCTCCTGGTCGCGGTCAGCGTGCCGCCCGAGACCGTGGTCAGCGTCGCCTTGCCGCCGCCGGCGTCGATCGCCTTGGCGAGCGCCGCGCTGTCCATCTTGCCGGCGACGACGTGGTACGTCAGTACCTTCGTCAGCGCCGGCTTGCTCTCGGGCTTCAGGAGGGTGTCGACGGTGCCCGCGGGAAGGGCCGTGAAGGCAGCGTTGGTCGGCGCGAACACGGTGAACGGCCCCGGGCCCTTCAGCGTCTGCACGAGACCCGCCGCCTTGACGGCAGCGACCAGCGTCGTGTGGTCTTTCGAGTTGACGGCGTTGTCGATGATGTCCTTGCTCGAGTACATCGGCGCGCCGCCGACCATGACCTGCGCCATCGCCGGGATGGCGACGGCCGAGACGAGCGCCGCGAGGGCGACGGCAACGAGGCGATTGGGTTTCATGCGTGTCTTCCTTCGGTGATGAATCGGATCCGACGCGTCCGGCGCGATCGCCACGGCCATCGGGTGCTCGCATCTACGCGCCGCGCGCCGTGACGGATGCACGCAGCGCCGACGAGCGGCGCGGGCCGACGAATAGGCCAGCAATCGAGCCCCTTATCGCGCTCAAGTTTGCCAGTGACCCCGGAACAATTCCCGCATGGCCGAAAGCTCTGCCCAGGACAGGAATCTTCCCGCGTCGGCGCGCAGGCTCGAGAAGGCGCGCGAGGAGGGCCAGGTCGTCCGCTCGCGCGACCTCGGCCACTTCGCCGCCGTCGCCGGTGGCGGCGCGGCGCTCGTTCTCGCCGCGCCGAGCGCTGCCGGCTGGCTGAAGGACGCGCTCGCCCGCTCGCTTCGCTTCGACGGTGTCCAGGCGCTCGCCGGCGACGCGATGGCGACGCAGCTGCTCGGCTGGACCGTGACGCTGCTCTGGGCGGTGCTGCCGTTCGGCCTCGTGATGGCCGTGCTCGCGGTCTGCGCCGCGCTCGCGACGGGCGGCTGGTCGTGGACGTTCAAGCCGCTCGGGCCGCGCTTTGGCGCGATCAACCCCGTTGCCGGCCTCGGCCGCGTCTTCTCGAGGCAGCAGGTCGTCGACGCGTTCAAGGGGAGCGTGCTCGCGCTCGTCCTCGGTTCGATCGGTGCGTTCTGGCTCGCCGGCCACGTTCGCGAGCTGGTCGGCGTGCAGGCGCTGCCGCTGCCCGCCGCCATCGGCGCCGCGAGCGCGATGCTGGCGGCGGGAATGGGCTTCATCCTGCTCGCGCTCGCTGCTTTCGCCGGCATCGACGTGCCGCTGCAGAAGCGCCTCTTTGCCGAGCGGATGAAGATGAGCCACCAGGAGCTCAAGCAGGAACAGAAGGAGCTCGACGGCAACGCCGAGGTCAAGGGCAAGGTCCGCGCGCGCATGCGCGAGATGACGCGGCGGCGAATGATGGCGGCGGTGCCGAAGGCCGACCTGGTCGTCGTCAACCCGACCCACTACGCGGTCGCGCTGAAGTACGACGACAAGACGATGGGCGCGCCGCGCGTCGTCGCCAAGGGCGCCGACCTGCTGGCGCTGCGCATCCGCGAGCTCGCCG
>DASXIP010000774.1:0-12856 GCA_036497875.1 Caldimonas sp. | reverse complement strand
GATCGAGATCGTCGCCCTGCTGTTCCAGAGCATCCTGATGGAAGACGCCATTCCTGCGACCGTGCGCGTCTGGTTCGCGCGGCTGCAGATGCCGGTGCTGCGCGTCGCTGTCTCCGAGCCCGACTTCTTCGCCACCGTCGAACATCCCGCGCGGCGGCTGATAGACCGCATGGGCGCGTGCGTGATGGGCTTCGACTCGTCGAGCCGCGCCGTCGGCGACCTGCTCGAGAGGGAGATCAAGCGCGTCGTCCAGGTCGTCGAGGCCTATCCCGACACCGGTCGGCGCGTCTTCCAGACCGTCCTCACCGAGTTCGAGAAGTTCCTCGAGCACTACTTCAAGAACGAGAACGAGGCGTCGAAGAAGGGCGTCTCGCTGGCGGCGCAGGTCGAGCAGCGCGAGACGATGGCGATCCAGTACACGATCGAGCTGCGCAAGATGCTCAACGACGTTCCGGTTCAGGAAGGCGTGCGCGAGTTCCTGTTCCAGGTCTGGGCCGACGTCCTCGCGACCACGGCGGTGAAGTCGGGCGCCGGCGACACGACCCGGGAGATGAAGCGTGCTGCCGCCGACCTGATCTGGTCGGCGAGCGCCAAGGTCTCGCGCGCCGAGCGCGCCGAGGTGATCCGCCGCCTGCCGCCGCTACTGAAGACGCTGCGCGACGGCATGGACGAGGCCGGCATTCCGGTACCCAAGCAGGATGAGCATATCCAGCGCCTCAACAACTCGCTCGCAGCGGCATTCACCGCCAAGGCGGCTGCGATCTCGCACGAGCGCCTCGAGGAGCTGATGGGCCGGCTCGAGACGCTCGAGGAGTTGCTGCCGGAGACGGAAGACGTCGACATCGACGAGTCGCTCGTCATGGACCTGTCGGGCCACGAGAGCTCGGAGCTCGAGGTGGTCGGCGAAGGCGGCTCGATGCCGACGCCGGCGATGCTCGCGTGGGCGCGCGAGCTGCAGGTCGGCAGCTGGTACATGCTCGACTATCGCAATCGCAACGAGCAGGTCCAGCTCGCGTGGCAGGGCATGCGACGGCAGCTGACGTTGTTCGTGTCGCCGCAGGGCCGCGGTGTGCTGTTCCAGCAGCACCGGCTGGCGGCGTTCCTGCAGGCCGGTCTGTTGGTGCCGGCGCAGGAGGAGGCGCTCACGGTGCGGGCGACGCGCAGCGCGATGGCCAAGCTCGACGGCGACCCCTCGCGCCTGCTCAACTAGCTCAAACCGGACCCTTGTGTCCGGTTTCGAGCTAGTGGGTGACGCGATCCTCCTCCGCGACGAACAGCTCGTCGAGGATCAGTGCGTCGGGCTCCTCGCCCAGGCTCCAGAACACCATCAGGACGATGATCTTCAGGTCTTCGAGGTCGAGCGGGCCGCCCGGGATGGCACTGGCGCGATCGATCACCATCTCGCGCATCGTCGGCGGCAGCACGCCGGCCGACTCGAGGAAGGCGATGAACGCGATCGACTGTTCGCCGAGGTGCTCCTGCTCGACCGGCGCGTAGACGCGGATGCTCTCGCTGTGCTGTTCGCCGAGCTTGGCCTGCGCGACCACGGCGACGCCGTCGAGCCAGCTCAGCGCGTCGGCGATTTCGTCGGACTCGAAGCCGACCGAGGTCAGCTTGCGGGTGAGCTGCTCGTGCCCGGGGCAAGCGTCCGGACGCCAGTAGTTCTCGTAGAGATACACGAGGACGTCGAACATGATTCGATGATACCAAAGCGTCTTGTTGCAACTGTCCGGGTGTGGACAAACGGCTCCGTCTCCTTGGCCCCGATGGCAAGACGATTCTCAGGCCCGCTCGACGCGCTGGAACAGCTGGCCGGGCAAGCGCGCGACACGCCCCTGGAGCTCGAGCTCCAGCAGCCGCGCCGAGAGCTCGGCGGCGCTGGTCCCGGTGCGGGCGACGAGCGCGTCGATGCCGATCGGATCGAAGCCGAGCGCGTCGAGGAGGGGGTCTTTCGGCATCGGCGCAGAGGCGGTCGGTCGGGGACGCGGGGACGCCGTTCGATCCGTTTGCAGCGGCGCGAGTTCCTCGACGATGTCGGCGGCGCTGTCGACCAGCTTGGCGCCCTGCTTGATCAGCGCATGGCAGCCACGCGACTGCGGCGAGTGGATTGAGCCGGGAATCGCGAACACTTCGCGGCCGGCCTCGGCGGCGAGCCGAGCCGTGATCAGCGACCCCGATTGGACGGCGGCCTCGACGACGAGCGTGCCACGTGCGAGGCCGGCGATGATGCGGTTGCGAACCGGAAAGTTGGCCGCCAGCGCCGGCATTCCGACCGCGAACTCGCTCAGCAGCAGGCCCGCGCCTGCGATCTTTCGCGCGAGCGCGCGGTGTCTGGTCGGATAGTCGATGTCGAGCCCGGTGCCGACGACGGCGATCGTCGCGCCGCCGCCGGCGAGGGCGCCTTCGTGGGCAGCGCCGTCGATGCCGAGCGCGAGCCCCGAGACGACGGTCCAGCCGACGCCGCTCAGATGCGCCGCGAACGCGCGCGCGTTCTCAAGTCCCTGCGGGGTCGGATTGCGGCTGCCGACGATCGCAATCGCGGGCGACTGCAGCAGCGCGATTTGGCCGCGCACATACAGCAGCAGCGGCGGGTCAGGGCTCGCCAGCAGCGCCGCCGGATAGCGAGCGTCGCCGAGGACGATGGCGTCGCGTGCCTCGTCGCCGCCCTGCAGCCAATGCCAGCCGGCGGCAAGGCGCGCTTCGAACGGCTCCGGAACCGTCGCGAGCGCGCTCGCGATCGCGGCCGGGACGACCGCGCTGCGCGCCGCGGTCGAAGCCGCAAGCACGGCGTCCGGCGAGCCGAAGCGGGTGAGGAGCGCGCGCGTCGCCTCGCGGCCGATGCCGGGCGTTTCGAGCAGGCGCAGCCATGCCGAGAACTCGTCGCGATCGATCATGGAAATCGCCGCTCCACAGCGACGCGCGAGCGCCCGTGGTCCGGATGCAGCGAGCCGGTTCGGCGCGGCCCGGGAAGGCCGCTGCCGAGTGCGAGTCTACGGCTGGGTGAAGCGGTCGCCGCGGGCGACCGGGTCCTTGACCGAGAGGATCAGCGCGTACGACATCCGGTCGAAGACGCGGAAGACGAAGAGCACGCCATGTCGCTCGTCGGGCAACTTGATCTTCGTTCGACCCTTCTCGGTCGGATCGACGACGATCTGGCCGTCGCGATAGAGGGCGAGGACGTGGCCGCGCTCGATGCCGTCGACCGCGCCGCGGTTGAGGGCGACGATCTGGTTCTGGCCGGCGGTCAGGCCGTCGCCGTAGATCGAGACGATCTGGCCCGCGATCGGCGCCGCCGGCGGGTGCGGAGCGTAGTTCGTGTATTCGCGGCCGGGCACCGGCGAGAGGCGATCGCCGACACCGGCCTCCTGGCGGATGCTCGTGACCGTAAACGTCGCCGGGACGATCTCGGCCTTGCCTTGCGAGTCGGTGCGCGTCTCGCCCTGCACGGTGTACTCGGAGGCGCCGACATAGGTCGCCTCGTAGCCGAGGATCTCGTTGGTCGTCGGGTCGCGCAGCGGGCGCGGCTCGCGGAAGATGCGGAACTCGCGCTCGGCGCCGAGCTCGCCGCGAACGTACGCGGTGTCGCCACGCGAGAGCAGTACGCGGCCTTCCTGGGTGGCGACGATGCGCGGCGCGTTGGCGAGCTCGTTCGCTTCGAAGATCACCGCTTCGTTGAGGAACGGCTCGATGAGGTTGAACGGGATCGACGCGATGCCGTCGAGCGCGACGTCGCGCGTGCGCACGCGCGGCGACAGGCTCGCGTCGCCCGCGCCGCCGACCGGCGCGCCCATGCGCAGCCGCGCACGGCCGTTCGTCTTGTCGAGAAAGAGCGTCTGGCCGGGAAAGATCAGGTGCGGATTCTTGACCTCCTCCAGGTTCATTCCCCACAGCTCGGGCCAGCGCCACGGGCTCTTCAGGTAGAGCCCGGAGATGCCCCACAGCGTGTCGTGCGGCTTGACGGTGTAGATGTCGGGCGCGGTCGGCAGGATCTCGCTCAGCGGAACGCCGGTCTCGGCGGTGCGCTTCGCGGTGTCGCGCTGCTGTTGGGTGATCGGGAAGTTCGGCTCGGCGGCGACGGCAGCGATGGCGGCGGAGGCGAGACCGAGGACGGCGAGTTGCCGAAGGGAAGGTGCTGCAGGGAGAATTCGTCGGCTCATGCAGAAGGTCTCGTGGATCGAGCCGCGGCGCACGCGCGCGCGGTCCGAAAGGTCTTCCGCGCGGGCTTGAAGGCGACGTCGCGGTTCGGCGAAAATCTCACTTGAGTTCACAGATTCTGCCCATAAAGCATTGATATCGCAACGAAACCGCGCCCTGCGCGGAGCGGCGCGTGAGACCTTTCTCACCTCTTTTCGTTGTCCTGCATCCACAGACGCCCGCCGCTGAATCGATTCGTCACAAATGAGCAAGCTCGACATCCTTCGCTACCCCGATCCGCGCCTGCACAAGCTGGCGGTACCGGTGGCCGTGGTCGACGGGCGCATCCGCACGCTCGTCGCCGACATGCTCGAGACGATGTACGCCGCCGAAGGCATTGGCCTCGCGGCGACGCAGGTCGATGTCCACGAGCGCGTGATCGTGATCGACACGTCGGAAGCGCGCGACGGGCCGGTCGTGCTGATCAACCCAGAGCTGGTCGCGGTGAGCGAAGAGCTGGCGATCTCCGAGGAGGGCTGCCTGTCGGTGCCGGAGATCTACGACAAGGTGTCGCGCCACGCGCGCGTCCGCGTCCGCGCGCTCGACCGTTCGGGCGAGTCGCGCGAGTTCGACGCCGACGGCCTCCTTGCCGTCGCGGTGCAGCACGAGATGGACCATCTGCTCGGCAAGGTGTTCGTCGAATACCTGAGTCCGCTCAAGCGCTCGCGCATCAAGACGCGGATGCTGAAGAAGACGCGCGACGAGGCGCGGGTCTGATGCCGCTCCCCGGCGAGGCGATGCGAGTCGCCTTCGCCGGGACGCCCGACTTTGCCCGGGTCGCGCTCGCCCGGCTGCACGCGGCGGGGTACGACATTCGGCTCGTCCTGACGCAGCCCGACCGCCCCGCCGGACGCGGCATGAAGCTCGCCCCTTCGCCGGTGAAGGCGTTCGCCATCGCGCACGGCATCGACGTCGCCCAGCCGCAAGGCCTGCGCCTCGACGGCAGGTACGGCGACGATGCGCGCGCCGCGCAGGCGGCGCTCGTCGCGGCAGCGCCCGATGTCGTCGTCGTCGCCGCGTACGGCCTCCTCCTGCCGCCGTGGCTGCTCACGCTGGCGCGGCACGGCTGTCTCAACATCCACGCCTCGTTGCTGCCGCGCTGGCGCGGCGCGGCGCCGATCCAGCGCGCGATCGAGGCCGGCGACGACGTCACCGGCGTGACGATCATGCAGATGGACGCCGGCCTCGACACCGGCCCGATGCTGCTTGCCGAGCCGGTCGAGATCGCTGCCGACGAGAGCGCGGGCGCGTTGCAGGAGCGTCTCGCCGTCCGCGGCAGCGAGCTGATCGCGCGGGCGCTCGGTGCGCTCGGCGAGGCGCCGCTCGTCGCGACGCCGCAGCCCGCGGCCGGCATCACCTACGCGGCCAAGATCGCCAAGAGCGAAGCGACCATCGACTGGCGCGCCTCGGCGACGACGATCGAGCGGCGCCTGCGCGCGTTCGATCCGGCACCCGGCGCGAAGAGCGTCCTCGCTGGCGAGACGATGACGTGCTGGCGCGGCGCCGTCAGGGCCGGTGGCGGTGCGCCGGGGACGATCGTCGCCGTCGAACGCGACGCGTTGGTCGTCACCTGCGGCGAAGGCTGCCTGGCGCTTACCGAACTGCAGCGCGCCGGCGGCCGCCGCATGGCCGCCGAAGCGCTCCTGCGCGGCTGGAAGCCGCCGCCCGGCGCCGCCTTCGACGCCCCGGCCGCGACAACGGCCGGCGATTGAACTTCGCTGCCGCGCCGCCATCTGCCCCCGGACGCCGGGCCGCGGCGCCGACTTCGAGGACCGACGACATGTTCAACCTCCTGAAGACTGCCGTTCTGATGGCGGCGATCACCGCCCTGTTCATGGCGATCGGCGGCTACGTTGGCGGCCGCCAGGGCATGGCGCTCGCGCTCGTGGTCGCGCTCGGGCTCAACTTCTTCAGCTACTGGTTCTCCGACAAGCTGGTGCTGAAGATGTACAGCGCGCGCGAGGTCGACGAGAACTCGGCGCCGCAGTTCTACCGCACGGTTGCCGAGCTGGCGCAGCGCGCCGGGCTGCCGATGCCGCGCGTCTACGTCATCGACGAGGCGGCGCCGAATGCGTTCGCGACCGGGCGCAACCCCGAGCACGCCGCAGTCGCGGCGACGACCGGGATCATGCAGGTGCTGACCGCCGATGAGTTGCGCGCGGTGATGGCGCACGAGCTCACCCATGTCCTGCACCGCGACATCCTGATCTCGACGATCAGCGCGACGATGGCCGGCGCGATCTCGATGCTCGCCAACTTCGCGATGTTCTTTGGCGGCCGCGACAGCGAAGGCCGGCCAGCGAACCCGATCGCCGGGCTTGCCGTCGCGCTTCTCGCCCCGCTCGCCGCGAGCCTGATCCAGCTCGCGATCAGCCGGGCGCGCGAGTTTGAGGCCGATCGCGGCGGCGCCGAGCTGTCGGGCGACCCGCGCTCGCTGGCATCGGCGCTGCAGAAGATCCAAGCCTATGCGAAGGGAACGCCGCTGATCGCCGCCGAGCGCAATCCGCAGACGGCGCACATGATGATCATGAATCCGCTTCGCGGTGGCGGCATCACGGGGCTCTTTGCGACCCACCCGCCGACCGAGGAGCGCGTCGCCCGGCTGCTGGCGATGGCCGGGACGATGCAGCGCTAGGGCCGGGGCGGCACCTTCGCCGCCCTCAATTTCGGCGCCGGCCGGCCGAAATCACGGGCGAACTCCCGACCGTCGCCATGTCCCGCCTGCTTCTCACCCTCTTCGTCGCCGTCTTCGCGCCATCGCTCGTCGCCGGCTGCGACATGCTGGGCATTGAGTCGGCCGAGAAGGTCGCCGCCGCGCGCGAGGCCGACGGCAAGGCGATCGGCTCGGCGTGCCGCCATGCCGGCCGCGCGATCGAGGATTGCTTCACGATCTACAAGAAGGCCGATCGCGCTGCCGTCTTCGCCGGCTGGCGCGACATGAACGACTACATGCGCGAGAACAAGATCGAGCCCGTGCTTCCGCAGCTCTCGGCGCAGGCCAAGGGCACCGGCACCGACGCCCGCTGACGCCGGTGCCGGCACGGCGCCGGGTCCGCTCGTCGATCACGGCTTGGGCATCACCTCGAACTCGCCGACGGTGACGCGCTCGCCGCGCTCGCTCTTGATGCGCAAAGTCGTCCGCCGGTCCTCTTGCGCGGCGCTGCCGTAGCCGCTCGAGAACCACAGCATCAGCCCCGTGCCCGACGTGAGGACCTGCTGGCGGTGGCCGAAGAAGTTGGCGACGACGCGGTAGCGGCCCGGCTTGGCGACCTTGAGGGCGAATTCCTCGGGGCCGTAGCCGCCGGTCGCGTCGTGGCTGATCGCGCCGCCCTGGTACGAGAGGTTGTGGCCGTAGTAGACCTCCTCGCCGTTGGGGTCGAAGACGTGTAGGTCGACATCGGTGTTGTCGGCGTCCCAGGCGAGGACGACGCGGACATCGAGCGGCAGGTTCCTGAGGAGCCGCCGGTCGATCGCCGCGGTGTCGACCGGCTTGCCGTCGCGCCGCGTCCTGTCGACGATGGCGTTGAGCTCGGTGAGCGCGATCAGGTCGATGTCGGCGAAGCGACCGTCCCACGCACCGGTGACGACCGCGTAGAGATGATCCACCGCAGCCTGTGGTTGGCCGGCGTCGGCGAGGGCGAGGCCGAGGTCACGGTGCGACTGCGGCTCGTTCGGCGCCAGCTCGAGGACGCGCTCGAAGATCGGCATCGCCGCCGCCGTCTCGCCGGCCTGCTGCAGCCGGTACGCGAGCAGGCGCAGCACCTGGCGGTTCTGCAGGTCGAGCTCGGCCAGGTTGGAGAGTGCGCGCAGGCCCTGCGCACGGTTCTCGCGGTCGCCCTTGGCGAGGAAGAACTCGGCGGCGTCGAGAAAGAAGCCGACGTTGGTCTCGTTGCCGCGGCGTTCGTCGAGATAGATCCGCGTCCATTCGTCGGCGCGCGCCGCCTGGAGCCGCTGGATCGCGGCGCCCGCGTTCGCCGCCGGTGTCAGGGCGATCGTAATCGTCGTCCTCGCTTCCCCGGCGTTGACGGCGTCGGCGCTTTTCTTGGCGAGCGAATCGACACCCTTGTCGCCCTCGAGGGCGCCGAGGCGCGACTGCCCCGCCGTCACCGCCGGTGCCGCGCTCGGCGCTCGCGCCGCGGCGCGCTCCCCGTCCTTGCTCTGGCTCTGCGGCGCGTCGGTGCGCTGCCGGCGCTCGTCGCGCGACATCGAGAGCGCGCCGACTGCGTTCGCACCCGTCGGCTCCGCCTTGGCGACCGCCACCGGCGGCGGCAGGTCGCCTTTCGGAAAGTCGCGGTTCCACCAGGCGACGCGCGCCTCGAAGCGAAGCACGACCTGCGCCAGCCGCGCGGCGTCGCTCTCGACGCGGCGCCGGGCGACGTTCGCGGCGATCCTGTCATAGGCCGCGCGCAGCTCGGCCGGCGGCTCGATGTCGTTGCGAACGTAGTCCTCGACCTGCTCGAGGACGATGAGCGAGGTTTCGGGGGTCGCGAGGCCGAAGCGCTTGCCGATCTCACGGATGCGGATCTTGTGGGTCCGCGCTTCGCCCTCGAGCGATGCCAGCGTCAGGCGCGCCCACTGCAGCGCGGCCAGCGACGACGCCGGCGCGCGTGCGTGCACCGGGACGACGCGCGTCGTCACCGCGCCGCTCGCGTCGCGGATGTGCAGCTTGAGCTCGGCGTCGTCGGCGGTCAGCACGCCGGCGGCGACGAGGCTGCCGGCAGCGACGCTCTGCGATTGCACGACGACGTCGCGGGCGCCAAGCGCGTCGATGCCGACGAGCACGCTGCCGCGGCGCAGCAGCGCGTCGCTCGCGCCCCGCCGGCTCATCGTCACGAGGTCGATGCTGCGGCCGCCGGTGGCGTCGGCGAGCGCCTGCAGCGCGGCGGAGTCGCTGCTCGCGGCGCTGTTGATCGTGTAGACCGGGACCGCGAACGCCAGCCGCCATGGCGCGCCGTAGTTCGCGAGGCCGTCGCTGAACCAGAGGACCTCCTGCGAGACGCCGTCGTGGCGCACCGCGCCGAGATTGCTGGCGCCGTCGTACACGGTCGACTCGAGCACGCGCCGGAGCGCGCGCCAGTCGCCACCACGCACGTCGAAACGCAGCGGCGGCTGCGCGACATCGGCGACAAGGACGAGCCGCACCGTCGTCTCGCGCACGGCGGCGAAGTAGGCGTCGAGGAGCGCGAGCTCGCGGTCGATGCGGCGCGCGCCACCCGACCCTGACGCATCCCAGACGATCTGCACGCTGCGCGGCAGCGGCCGCGGCGCCGACCGCTCTGGCACCGGCACTTCGAGCGTGAAGTAGACCTGGCCATCGCGCGACTCGACCGCGGCGGCGTTGCCGCTGGCGGGCATGCGCAGCGTGATCGGATCCTTCGGCAGCGCGACGTTGCCGGCAACGGCAAGCGCACGAAACCCGCCGCCCGGCTGGCGCGCGAAGCGCAGCCCGAGGGCGGCCGGAGCGATCAGCTCGGGCGTGTTCACCGCGCCGGGAACGCGCAGCGAGAGCGCGAGGCTCTCGACGCGTTCGGCATAGGCGAGCGGAATCTGCAGCCGGCCCGCTGCCGGCTCGACGATCCTCAGCTCGACCGTACGTGTCTTGCCGGGCAAGAGCGGATAGATGCGCAGCTCGTAGTTGTTGCCGATCGTCGTCTCGAGCAGCCCGGGATCGATGCGGCGCCGCGCGATGTCCTCGAACACTTGCTGCGCGCGCGCCTTCTCGACCGGCACTGCGGCGCGCAGGCGCCCGTCGACGTCGAGGGCGAAACCGCTCACGACCTGTCCGGGCGCGAGCGGAAACTGGAGCTTGCCTTCGAGGATCCGCTGGTTCGGATTGAAGAAGACCATCTGCACGCGTGTCTGCGCGGCGCCGCCGCTGACTTCGACGTCGACCTGCAGCGCCGCGAGGCGAATCGGCTGCTCTGCCCCCGGCACCTGGAGCACGGGCGCTCGCCAGGCGACGTTCGTCGGCGCCGACAGCGGCGCCGTCTGCGCGAAGGCGAGCGCGCCGCTGCTGCAAACAACGGCAAGGACCGCACGCAGCGCGCGACGGCCGAGGACGGACAGGGGCGAACGACGACAGGGCATGGCGCAATCTCCGAAGGCGGCCGCAGCGACGGTGGCCAGTCCTCGTGAAACGGCGGGCGCGGCGAAACGGGGTGAACGCCAAGGCGTCGCGAGGGGCGACCGTAAAATGCGCGACCTTTCGGCGCTGCATGAACGTCCTCCGCTTCGCAGACCTCGTTGCCGCCGGCCAGGCGGCCGGCCGCCGCGTCTTCATCCGCGCCGACCTCAACGTGCCGCAGGACAGTGCCGGCCGGATCGCCGAGGACACGCGGATCCGCGCCTCCGTGCCCTGCATCGAGATGGCGATTCGAGCCGGCGCCGCGGTGATGGTGACCTCGCACCTTGGCCGGCCGACCGAGGGCGAGCCCAGGGCCGAGCACTCGCTCGCGCCGGTCGCGGCCCGGCTCGGCGAGCTGCTCGGCCGCGACGTGCGGCTCTGCTTCGACTGGATCGACGGCGTCGACGTCAGCGCCGGCGAGGTCGTCCTGCTCGAGAACTGCCGCCTGAACCGGGGCGAGAAGAAGAACGACCCGGCGCTGGCGAAGAAGATGGCGGCGCTGTGCGACATCTTCGTCAACGACGCCTTCGGCACCGCGCACCGCGCCGAGGCCTCGACCTACGGCATCGCCGAGGTCGCGCCGATCGCCTGTGCCGGACCGTTGCTGGCGGCCGAGATCGACGCGATCACGACCGCGCTCGCCGCGCCGAAGCGGCCGCTGGTCGCGATCGTCGCCGGCTCGAAGGTCTCGACCAAGCTCGCCATCCTGCAGAGCCTCGCGAAGAACGTCGACCGGCTGATCGTCGGCGGCGGCATCGCCAACACGTTTCTGCTCGCCGCGGGCTTCGCGATCGGCAAGAGCCTTGCCGAGCCGGCGATGGCGGACGAGGCGCGCGCGGTGATTGCCGCGATGCGCGGCCGCGGTGCCGAGGTGCCGCTGCCGGTCGACGTCGTCACCGCGAAGGAGTTCAGCGTCCATGCGGCGGCGACGACGAAGGCCGTCGCCGATGTTGGCGACGACGAGCTGATCCTCGACATCGGGCCGAAGACCGCCGCCGCGCTCGCGTCGCTGCTGCAGTCGGCCGGCACGATCGTCTGGAACGGACCGGTCGGCGTGTTCGAGTTCGACGCCTTCGCGCACGGCACCGAGACGGTTGCGCGCGCGATCGCGCGTTCGCCCGCATACAGCCTGGCGGGCGGCGGCGACACCCTGGCAGCGATCGCAAAGTACGGCATCGCCGGCGAGATCGACTACATCTCGACCGGCGGCGGCGCGTTCCTCGAGATGCTCGAGGGCAAGACGCTGCCGGCGCTCGAGATTCTCGAGCGGCGCGCTCGCGAGAGCGGTCGTTCCCACAACCCGAGCAAGGCCCCGGCTTCATGAGCGACTCCACCGGCCAGCGCGCCACCAAGATCGTCGCCACGCTCGGGCCGGCGTCGAGCACTGCCGAGGTCCTCGAGCGGATGATCCGCGCCGGAGTCGACGTCATGCGCCTCAACTTCTCGCACGGCACGGCGCAGGACCACATCGACCGCGCGACGCTGATCCGCGAGGTCGCGGCCAGGGTCGGCAAGGAAGTCGCGATCATGGCCGACCTGCAGGGGCCGAAGATCCGCGTCGGCAAGATCGAGGGCGGCCGCACGATGCTCGAGCCGGGTGCCAAGCTCGTTCTCGACGCCGGCCGCGACGAGCCAGGAACGAGCGCGCATGTCGGTCTCGACTACAAGGAGCTGCCGCGCGACGTCCGCCCCGGCGACACCCTGCTTCTCAACGACGGCCTGCTTCGCCTGACGGTCGATGCCGTGCGTGGCGAGGAAGTGCACACGACCGTCGTCGTCGGCGGCGAGCTGTCGAACAACAAGGGCATCAACAAGGCAGGCGGCGGCCTCACCGCGCCGGCGCTGACCGCCAAGGACATGGAAGACATCAAGACCGCGATGTCGTTCCAATGCGAGTACCTTGCGGTGAGCTTTCCGAAGAGCGCCACCGACATGGAGATGGCGCGCCAGCTCGCCAACGTCGCCGGCGAGAAGTGGCGCCACAAGCCGCAGCTGATCGCCAAGATCGAGCGCAGCGAGGCGATCCCGGCGCTTGAGTCGATCCTGAAGGCGTCGGACGGGATCATGGTCGCGCGCGGCGACCTCGCGGTCGAGGTCGGCAACGCGGCAGTGCCGGCGCTGCAGAAACGGATGATCAAGCTCGCCCGCGAGATGGACCGCATCGTCATCACGGCGACGCAGATGATGGAGTCGATGATCGTTAACCCGGTGCCGACGCGCGCCGAGGTGAGCGACGTCGCCAACTCGGTCCTCGACGGCACCGACGCCGTGATGCTTTCGGCCGAGACCGCGGCCGGCCGCTATCCGGTCGAGACGGTCGAGAACATGGCGGCGATCTGCGTCGAGGCCGAGCGCGCCGAGGAGATCTCGCTCGACGCCGGCTTCACCAACAAGACATTCGGCCGGATCGACCAGTCGATCGCGATGGCGGCGCTCTTCACCGCCTACCACCTCGGCTGCAAGGCGATCCTCGCGCTCACCGAGTCGGGCTCGACCGCGCTCTGGATGAGCCGGCAGAAGATCCACGTGCCGATCTTC